>JBDTAA010000152.1:0-6418 GCA_039924805.1 Cryobacterium sp. | reverse complement strand
AGCGCCAGGCCGGCGGCCACGAGCAGCCCGAGCGGGGCGCGAACGCGCTCGACCAGGCCGCCTGCCGTCGCCGAGTCGAGGAGGAACTCGAAGATCCGGTAGCCGACGACCAACAGGGCGATGAGCGCCACGATCGCGCTGAGGCCGAACACCGCGACCAGGTACACCCGGCGTCCGGTGGAGGCCATCTCAACCGGTTCGGCCGGTGCGACCGGTCTCCAGACCAGCCACCAGACCGGGCCGCCGACGACGAGGGCGCTGATGCCGCCGAGGAGCAGGGTTCTGGGGTCGGAGCCCGCGAGCGGGGTACCGACGGTCGCCAGGAGCGAGTTCACGATGATGCCGATGCCGGTGGCCGCCGCCACCAGGCCGATGCCGGAGGTCACCAGGGTGGCCGCCTGGCGGGTATCGGCGCGTCGCCCCCGCGAGACGCGCCGGTGGTAAAACCACACCAACGCCCCAATGGCCGCCGCCGCAATTGCCCCGCCGAGGGAGTCCACGATCTCAGTGATCGGGTCGGTGCGGTCGAAAGCCAGCCGAAGCAGAACGAACAGGATCGTGCCGAGACCGCCGAGGGTCAGTACCCCTGCGCCGAGAATGCCGAGCACGACCAGGGCCACATTCGCGAACCCGGTCCTCACCCGCCTGACGTCGTCGTGGATCCAGTGCCACCACCAGATCGCCGCGCCCGTGACGGCCCACAGCAGCGACCGCACAATGGGCTGCCACCACGGATCGCCCACCGCCTGATCCGCGGTGCCACGGATTGCCGTGTCCAGCAGTGATCCGAGGGCGGTCACGGCGCCGCCGACCCCGATCACCAGGCCGTAGGCGGAACCGATGACCACCGGGACCGTCACGAGCCTCGCGGGGCGCCTGGCCGGATGGCGGGACATCCAGCGGTGCCAGACCCACACGCCGGCCCAGACGATGCCGGTGGCGAAGTCCCTGGGCTGCCAGGCGCCGTTCACGAGCGAGGACCCCGTGGCCACCAGCGACACGGTGAACGTGATCAGCGAAACGGCGTACACCCCGGAGAGGTACAAGCCCCACGCCAGCGAAGACCGCTCCGCGTCGTCGCCGAGTCGGCGCCACACGGCCAACCAGAGCAGGGCGGCGAGCGGCCCGCCGATCAGGGTGAAGGCGAGCGATTGGGCCAGACCGGTGACGTCGTTGACCGCCAGCTCCGTTCCCGCCTCCAACAGGCGAGCGAGCAGGCCGCTGAGGCCGATCGCGCCGATGGTGACGAGCGCGAACAGCAGACCGTAGACGATGAGGCGTCGAACGGTGCGTTGGGCCCCGCCAACGGTCGTCGC
The DNA here is from genome assembly GCA_039924805.1 of Cryobacterium sp. Lineage (GTDB taxonomy): Bacteria > Actinomycetota > Actinomycetes > Actinomycetales > Microbacteriaceae > Cryobacterium. Next base: position 5,102 of record JBDTAA010000152.1, on the reverse strand, counting down.
CCTGGGCGTGGCAACGGCGTTCATCACCGCACCTCCCTGTTTGAGCACACCGTGAGCGACCAGGGGGTCGTGCTGATCAACCATTGGCCGTCAACTCTCTCCAGGTTGAAATTCTCTTCGATCTCGGACTCTGAGGGGCCGAACGGGCCGCCTTGGTCGTACGTCGTGACGACGAGCACGCTGACATCCGCGGTGGACGTCCGCACGGTCGTTGACCCCAGCGAGACCCTGACGTTGTCCACGAACGCATTCACGTAGGGCCCGCACGCGGCGCGAACCTCCGGTGTGAGGTAGTCGACGGCGGCCGCCTCGTCGCCGGAGATGACCGCGGCGGTGTAGCGCTGCACGACTCCCGCGGGCGTTGACGCGTCGAGGGGCTTGGGCTCTCCGCGGGAGAAAACGACGGCGAGGGCGACGATGACCAGGGCGGCAATGACCGACACGATGACGATGAGCGTGCGATCGGGTTTCGATGGTGCGGCGTTCATGGGCTCAGCATGGCGTATGTGGATATCTTCTGCAATCACCGGCCGTAGGCTATTGATCGTGTCGACGCTCAGTGATCTCGTACTTGCCCAGGGCCGCAGCAGCGCTGAGGATGTGGATTGGCTCCACCTGCTCGTCGCGGACGGCCAGTTGATCGCGGACCTCGCCTTCGCGGACATCGTCGTCTGGGTGCCCACAACAACCGGTACCCTCGTGGCGGTCGCGCACGCGCGTCCTTCGAGTGCCGCGACCCTCTTCTACCGCGACTTCGTGGGCCAGGAAATCAAGGAGGAGTGGCGCAAGCAGGTCACCGAGGCCTTTGACACGGCGAGAATCGTCGACACCACCGCACCGGACTGGTACGAGGAGACGCCCACCCGGGTCCGGGCGATTCCGGTGATGCGGCGCCTCAGCGTGACCGGTTCCCAGGTTACCGACACTCCGATTGCGGTGCTCACCCGGCACACGAACCTGAGCGAGGCGCGCAGTCCGAGCCGCCAGGAACTCACCTTCAACGACTGTGCCAACGACCTCTTCGCGATGATCGCCTCCGGCGACTTCCCGGACCTCGGTGCGCCGGCGGGCCCGCGCCGCGGTGCCCCGCGGGCCTCGGACGGGCTCATCCGCCTGGACGCCGACGGGATGACGACGTTTGCCAGCCCCAATGCCCTGTCCGCGTTCAACCGGATGGGGTTTGCCGACGAGTTGGAAGGCGAGTCGCTCGCCGAGGTGACGGCCCGCCTGCTCACCGGGACGGCCGTCGTCGACGAGTCCCTGCCGCTCGTTGTGACCGGACGGGCGCCGTGGCGAACGGACATCGAGGCGCGCGGGGTGACGGTCTCGCTGCGTGCGATCCCGATCCGCAACCGTGGTGAGCGGATCGGTGCGATCGTCCTGTCCCGCGATGTGACTGAGCTTCGGCATCAGGAACGCGAACTCATCACGAAGGATGCCACCATCCGGGAGATTCACCATCGGGTCAAGAACAACCTGCAGACCGTGGCGTCCCTACTGCGGATCCAGGCCAGGCGCACGCACTCGGAGACGGCCAGAGAGGCGCTGAACCAGGCCATGCGGCGCGTGGCGGCGATCGCGGTCGTGCACGACACCCTGTCGGAGGGGCTCAACCAAATCGTCGACTTCGATGCGGTATTCGACCGGGTGCTGCTGCTGATTGCCGAGGTCGCGTCCGCAGATAACACCACGGCGCATCCGAAGTCGTCCGGAAGCTTCGGCACCCTGCCGAGCGCCTATGCGACTCCGCTCGCCCTCGCGCTGACCGAATTGGTCACCAACGCGGTCGAGCACGGGCTCGCCGGTCGCGAGGGCGAGGTCTCCATCGAGGCGAACCGCAGCGAGGAGACACTCACCGTGAGCGTGCGCGACAACGGAGCCGGCATGCCAGAAGGCATGGTCGGGTCGGGGCTCGGCACTCAGATCGTGCGCACCCTGATCCAGGGTGAGCTGAGCGGCAGCATTGATTGGCACACCATGATGGGCAGCGGAACGGAAGTCACGATCGAAATCCCGTTGCGGTACATGAAGGAAAGCGCCTCCTAGGGCGTGCGAACGAAAGCCAGGAACGCCCCCGGTGGGGAGGCGTTCCTGGCTCGTTGTGGCGCTGGGGTCAGGAAGCGCGGCGGGCGCGGGCCGCGCGACGCTTGAGGGCGCGACGCTCGTCTTCGCTGAGGCCACCCCAGACGCCGGAGTCCTGACCGGTCTCCAGGGCGTACTGGAGGCAAACCTCGGTTACCGTGCAGCGGCCGCACACGGACTTCGCCTTCTCGATCTGGTCCACTGCGGGACCAGTGTTACCGACCGGAAAGAAAAGTTCCGGGTCGGCGGTGAGGCAGGCAGCTTTGTCGCGCCAATCCATAGGGGTGCTCCTTTTATTGCAATGGGATGTCTGGCCAATCGGCCGAAGACGCAGAGGCCGCGGTTGCAGGAATCGCATGGATCTTCGCATTGAGATCAGCTCACCACCCTGTGAGCGTCAACCGGGCCTCAATTATGGTCGCATAATAGGGGGACCAAATCAATAGTTTTGTATGGGATATCCCTGTGAACGAACAGTCTGATCAGAGCGGGAATGCCGACGCCCGAACACCCGCGGCCGGCCGACCCCCGGCATTGCTTGCCCTCACCGCTCTCCTGGCGGCCGAAGCGCTGCTGGTCTGGGTCGGTGCTGGGTGGCTTGTCCTCGAGCTGCTCACGGCGACACCCGCCTCGCTGGGCAGCGCCGTCGCCATCCTCGTGCTCGTTGTGGTCGCCGCCGTGTGGGTGAGCGCGATCGCCTGGGGCACGTGGCGGAGCCGGTCGTGGATCCGAGGCGCCGCGCTGACCTGGCAGCTCGTGCAGGTCTTCGTCGCCATCGGCAGCTTCCAGGGCCTGTACGCCCGCGTGGACGTCGGCTGGGCGCTGCTCGTGCCCTCCATCGCGGTGATCGCGCTGCTCTTCACACCCCGCGTGGTGTCGGCAACCCGGCCCCGTTAGGCGTCGAGGCCGAGCTTCTTCCGCAGACCGGCGACGTGGCCGGTCGCCTTCACGTTGTAGAGCGCCAGCTGCACGAGCCCGGACTCGTCGATCACGAAGGTCGAGCGGAGCACGCCGGTGACGGTCTTGCCGTACAGGTTCTTCTCGCCCCATGCGCCGTAGGAGTTGTGCACGTCGAGGTTCTCGTCGCTCAGCAGCGGGAAGGTGACCGCGTCGTGTTCCTGGAACTCCTTGAGCTTCGCCGGGGCATCCTTTGACACGCCGAGCACCTGGTAGCCGGCCGCGGCGAGCGAGCCGAGGTTGTCACGGAAATCACAGGCCTGGGTGGTGCACCCGGGCGTCATCGCGGCCGGGTAGAAGTAGACGACGACCTTCCGGCCGGAGTAGTCGGCCAGCGAGACGGCCGCGCCGTCCTGGTCGGTCAGGGTGAACGTTGGGGCAGGGGCGCCCGCTTCGAGGCGCGTGGAATCGGTCATCCCCTCACGCTACCGGGCTTGCCGCCCCGCTCAGTGCGAGGGGGCGGCGGCGAACGTCGCGAGCAGGCGTTGGAGGGAGTCGAGGCGTGCCTTGCCGGTGTCGCCGAGCTCGCCGGCCTCGACCGCCTCGATGATGGCGCAGTCGGGGGAATCCGGAAGGTGCGTGCAGCCTCGTGGGCACTTCTCCGCGACCGCGGCGAGGTCGGTGAAGGCCCCCAGAATATTGTCGGTGTTGATGTGGCCGAGGCCAAAGGAGCGCACACCGGGGGTGTCGATGACCCAGCCGCGCCCGGCATCCGTTTCGAGCCGCAGCGAGATCGTAGACGACGACGTGTGGCGGCCGCGTCCGGTGACCAGGTTGACGACGCCAACGGCGCGTTTCGCCTCGGGAACCAGGGCGTTGACGAGCGTGGACTTGCCGACGCCTGAGTGCCCGACGAAGACGGTGTCGTGCCCGACGAGGGCGCCGGAGATCTGCTCGAGCGGCATGGCGTCCTCTCGGCTCTGGAACACGGGCAGGTCGAGTCCGGCGAAGTTGCTGAGGAAAACGGTGGGGTCGGCGAGGTCGGTCTTGGTGATGCAGAGGATGGGCTGGACGCCGGCGTCGTAGGCGGCGACGAGGTAGCGGTCGACGAGGCGGATGCGGGGCTCCGGGTTGGCGGCTGCGACGACGATGAGCATCTGGTCGGCGTTGGCGACGATGACGCGTTCGACGGCATCCGTGTCGTCGGCGCTTCTGCGCAGCAGCGTGGTGCGGGACACGATCCGCACGATCCGGGAGAGGCTTCCCTCGGCGCCGGTCGTGTCGCCTACGATGTCGACGCGGTCGCCGGTGACGACCGCGTGCTTGCGAAGCTCGCTCGCCCGTGCGGCGGTCACCCGTCTCTCGCCGGGCAGGTTCTCGTCGAGCATGACCGTATACCGGCCGCGGTCAACGGACAGGATGCGGCCGGTGAGGGCGTCCTCGTGGCCGGGCCGTGTCTTCGTGCGAGGTTTGTTGCCCTTGCGGTTCGGGCGCACCCGCACGCTGGACTCGTCGAACTCCGGCTCGTCGTCGTCGGGCGTGGACCACCAGGTGGTCATCTAGTGCGCTGCCCCGGCGAGAACTCCGTGCCACAGCTCGGGGAACTGGGGGAGCGTCTTGGCGGTCGTGCCGATGTTCTCGATGTCGACGTCGGGGACGGCGAGGCCGATGATGGCTCCGGCCGTGGCCATCCGGTGGTCATCGTAGGTCTTCCAGAGGCCGCCGTGCAACGGGCGAGGGTCGATCTGCAGCCCGTCGTCGAGTTCGGTGACGGCACCCCCCAGGCCGTTGATCTCTGCGGCAAGCGCGGCGAGGCGGTCGGTTTCGTGGTGCCGGATGTGGCCGATGCCGGTGAACGTACTCGGCGAATCGGCCAGGGCGGCCAGCGCGACGAGGGCCGGCACGAGCTCGCCGCCGGTGGACAGGTCCAGCTCTACTCCGTGGATGGCGGCGCCGCCGGTGACGGTGAAGCGGTCGCCGGTGACGGTGACGCTCGCTCCGAACAGCGGAAGCAACTCCGCCAAATGCGCGCCCACCTGGGTGGTCGCCGCCGGCCAGCCGGTGATCGTGACGCTGCCGCCCGCGACGAGCGCGGCGGCCAGGAACGGGGCGGCATTGGACAG
>JBDTAA010000151.1:0-5056 GCA_039924805.1 Cryobacterium sp. | reverse complement strand
GGCGAGTAGGCGCCCATGCCGCCCGTGTTCGGGCCGGCGTCGTGGTCGGCGAGCCGCTTGTAATCCTGAGCGGGGGAGAGCGGCAGCACGGTGTGACCGTCGCTGAGCAGGAAGAGCGAAACCTCCTGGCCATCGAGGAATTCCTCGATCAGCACGGCGCCGTGTTGCAGCCAGTGCGTGGCGTGGGCGATGGCGGCGGATCGATCACTGGTGACCAGCACTCCCTTTCCGGCGGCGAGGCCGTCGGCCTTCACGACGTAGGGCGCCCCGAACTCGTCCAGGGCGGCCCTGGCCTCGGCGAGGGTCCCGGTGCGCTCGGCGCGGCCGGTGGGCACGCCTGCCGCATCCATGATGCGCTTGGCGAAGGTCTTGCTGCCCTCGAGGGCGGCGGCGGCCTTCCCCGGTCCGAAGACCGGGATGCCGCGGGTGCGCAGCGCGTCGGCGACGCCGGCGACCAGGGGGGCCTCCGGGCCGATGACGACGAGGTCAATGTTGTGCTCCGTGGCGTAGTTGGCGACCACGGATGCGTCGGTCGGGTCGAGCGCCACGACCGGGACATCCGCCGCGATGCCGGCGTTGCCGGGGGCGGCTACGACGTGGTGGCGCGGCACCTCGCGGAGGAGCGCTGTGATGATGGCGTGCTCGCGGGCACCGGAACCGAGGACCAGAATTCTCACGCGTTCAGGCTAGCCGATGTGGCCGTTGCCCGTCCCTCCGCCCGATGCGGGCACGCGCGACGGCCGGAACAGGCAGACTGGAACCATGGCCAGGGCGAGGATCGACGATGCGGTGGGAACGGCCGCTGTGCGCGCCTGCGATTCCGGGCCGGACGGCGCCAGCCGTGACATTCGTGCGCTGGCCGTGCGCTACACGCTGCAGCTGCTCGCCGAGAAGGCCAGCGGCAACACCCTGGAGGTGCGCGTGCCGCCGTTCGGCGCCGTGCAGTGCATCGAGGGCCCCCGGCACACGCGCGGGACACCACCGAACGTCGTCGAGACGGATGCCGCCACCTGGCTCGCCCTTTCCACCGGCGCCCTCAGCTGGCCCGACGGCATCGCGACCGGGCGCATTCACGCCTCCGGGGCGCGAGCCGACCTCGCCGGCCAGCTGCCCCTTCTGTAGCCCCCCTCGCCTCGCCCGCCGCCTGCGCAGCGGCTGGCGCTCAGCGCAGGATCGCGGTGACCTCGGCGAGCGTCGGCATCGAGCTGGTGGCGCCCGGGCGAGTGACCGACACGGACGACGCAACGGTCGCCCAGCGAACGGCATCCACCATCTCGTCCTCGTCGGGAACAGCGAGCGAACCCTGCGCGGTCCTCGCCCCGGAAACCGCTGCCAGCCGGGCGACGAGCGCCCCGACGAAGGTGTCGCCGGCGGCTGTCGTGTCGACCGCGCGAACGGGGCGCGCGGGCGCGAGCCCGAGCACGGCGCCATTGTGCGCGACGACGGATCCCTCGGATCCCAGGGTGACGATCGCCCAGGTTCCCCCGGCGCTGAGCAACTCGGCCGCGCGCGCTGGGTCTGATTCGCCGGTGAGCTCTGCGGCCTCGATCTTGTTGGGCACGACGAGGTCGACAGAGGCGAGGAATCCGTCCGGAAGCGGCACCACCGGTGCGGGCGTGAGCACCGTGAACACGCCGGCCGCCCTGGCGACGGCGATGCCCTCGACGAGCGCGGCGGTCGGCAGCTCGCACTGCATCACGAGGTACGCCGACGCCTCGATCGTCTCGCGTTGCTCCGTGGTCAGCGCCGTCACCGTGCGGTTCGCGCCCGACACGACGACGATCGAGTTCTCACCGCTGTCCACAACGGAAATGTGCGCCGTGCCGGTCGGCTCTGTCGACGACGCGAGCCCGCCGGCCCGGATGCCCTCTGCCGAGAGCAGTTCGCGCAGCTCGGCCCCGTACGCATCCGCCCCGACGGCGCCGAGGAACTCCACTGAGCCGCCAAGGCGTGCCGCCGCGACCGCCTGGTTGAGGCCCTTGCCGCCCGGAACGGTGACGAATCCGGAGCCGAAGATCGTCTCGCCGGGCCGGGGGAGCCGCTCCTGCCGCACGACGAGGTCCATGTTCGCGCTGCCGAGTATCGCAATCCTGTTCATCGGGCCAGTCTGCCATTGCTCGGTCAGCGGCCTGTGATGGGACCGACGCGGCGTGCGAGAATGGAACGGTGACTTCCCCAGAGCAGCCGGCACGTCCCGAGCCCGAGCAGCAGCTCGAGCGGACTGCCACCGGAGAGACCGATCCGGCCGCAGCGCCAGCCACCGAATCCGTCGGTGAAACCAGCGTCGCGACGAGCGTCACGGTGCACCGTTCGCCGCGCTATTTCAGCTTCATGATCGTCGGCGCCGTTGTCGGGGCGATCGCGGCACTCCTGCTCACCGTGGCCCTACCGCAGAATCGCGAGTATGACCCAACCCAGGTCTTCGGCTTCCTGCTGCTCGCCGGCGTCGTCGTCGGCGTCGCGCTCGGCAGCGTCGTGGCCCTCATCGTCGATCGCGCCATCGGCCGGAAGACCGCGACGGTCGTCGCGGATAGACTTGCATCCAGCACGAACTCGCGTTCCAGCGATAAAACAGACTAGACAACACAGACTAAGTAAGGGGCTGCGCCTTGGCCGGTGGCGACGGACTATTAGGGCACGATCTACTTCCAGGGGAGAAGGGACCGCAGGATGCCTGCGGCGTCTTCGGCGTCTGGGCTCCGGGCGAAGAGGTGGCCAAGCTCAGCTACTTCGGCCTCTACGCCCTGCAGCACCGCGGCCAGGAATCGGCCGGCATCGCCACGAGCGACGGCAAGAAGATCCTCGTCTACAAGGACATGGGCCTCGTCGCCCAGGTCTTCAATGAGGCATCCCTCAGCACGCTCCTCGGTCACATCGCCGTCGGTCACACGCGCTACTCGACCACCGGCGCATCCAGCTGGCAGAACGCTCAGCCCACTCTCGGTCGCACCTCCGCCGGCACCATTGCCCTCGGCCACAACGGAAACCTGACGAACACGGCCGAGCTCCTCCAGCTGGTGCACGAGCGCTACCCGCAGACGGATGGCGAGCTGGCTCGCGGCAACACGACAGACACCGCCGTGCTGACCGCGCTGCTCACCGGCGACCTCGACCACACCCTCGAGGCCACCGCGCTCGAGGTCCTGCCGCACCTGCGCGGGGCTTTCTGCCTCGTCTTCATGGACGAGACCACCCTGTACGCGGCTCGCGACCCGCAGGGCGTGCGCCCGTTGGTTCTCGGCCGCCTCGAACGCGGTTGGGTCGTCGCCTCCGAAACCGCCGCCCTCGACATCGTCGGCGCGGTGTTTGTGCGCGAGGTCGAGCCAGGCGAGCTCATCACCATCGACGAGAACGGGCTCCGCTCCCAGCGTTTCGCAGAGTCCAAGCCGGCGGGCTGCGTGTTCGAGTACGTCTACCTCGCCCGGCCCGACACGACCATCGCCGGACGCGGAGTGCACGAGGCGCGCGTCGAAATGGGCCGACGCCTGGCCGCGGAGCACCCGGTAGAGGCCGACCTCGTCATCCCGACCCCCGAGTCCGGCACCCCAGCGGCGATCGGCTACGCGCAGGCGTCCGGTATCCCGTTCGGCCAGGGCCTGGTCAAGAACGCCTACGTCGGCCGCACCTTCATCCAACCGTCGCAGACCATCCGCCAGCGCGGAATCAAGCTCAAGCTCAACCCGCTCAAAGAGGTCATCAAGGGCAAGCGCCTCATCGTCGTCGACGACTCGATCGTGCGCGGCAACACGCAGCGCGCCCTCGTGGCCATGTTGCGCGAGGCCGGCGCAGCCGAGGTGCACGTGCGCATCTCCAGCCCGCCCATCACCTGGCCGTGCTTCTACGGCATCGACTTCGCGTCCCGCGCCGAACTGCTCGCGACTGGTCTCGGCATCGACGAGGTGCGCCAGGTCATCGGCGCGGATTCGCTCGGCTACCTGTCGGAAGACGGCATGATCGAATCCACCGAGCAGCCGCGCGAACGCCTCTGCACCGCCTGCTTCACGGGTAAGTACCCGATTCCGCTGCCCGACTCCGCGCTGCTCGGCAAAAACCTGCTCGAGCGTCCCGTCTCATCGAACGGATGCGACCCGGGCCCCGGCGCGGAGCTCGAAGCAGTGCTCGACCCGGCCACCCTGCGCGAAGCCGCGCTGGCGCAGCAGGGACAAGTCCCGTTCGGCGACCCAGGAAGACAGGAATGAGCAACGCTTCTTACGCGGCAGCCGGAGTGGACACCGCTGCCGGCGATCTGGCCGTCTCGCTGATGAAGGCCGCCGTCTCGAACACGCACGGGCCCGAGGTCCTGGGCGGCTTCGGCGGTTTTGCCGGACTCTACGATGTGTCGTTCCTCACCGCCTTCCGCCGGCCACTGCTGGCCACCTCGACCGACGGCGTCGGCACGAAGGTCGCGATCGCGCAGGCCATCGACAAGCACGACACGATCGGCCAGGACCTCGTTGGCATGGTCGTCGACGACATCATCGTCGTGGGCGCCCGCCCGCTGTTCATGACCGACTACATCGCTTGCGGCAAGGTCGTGCCCGAGCGGATCGCGTCGATCGTCGCCGGAATCGCCAAGGCCTGTGCAGAGACCGGCACCGCCCTTGTCGGAGGCGAGACCGCTGAACACCCGGGATTGCTCGGTCCGGACGACTACGACGTCGCGGGCGCCGCGACGGGCGTCGTCGAGGCCGACCAGGTGCTCGGCGCGGAGAAGGTGGGCCACGGCGACGTCGTCGTCGCGATGGCATCCTCCGGCCTGCACTCCAATGGCTACTCCCTCGTGCGGCACATCCTCGCCCAGCGCGGAATCGGCTACACCGATCGGTCCGATGAACTCGGCGGGGTCGTCGGCGAGGTTCTGCTCGAACCGACGCGCCTGTACACCGGGCCGTTGCTCGGCGTGCTGGCCGAACCGGAGCTCGCCGGCGCCGTGCACTCCCTCAGCCACGTCACCGGCGGCGGCATCGCGGCGAACCTCGCGCGCGTGCTGCCCATCGGCTGCTGGGTCGAGGTCGACCGGTCCACCTGGTCGCCCGCCCCGGTCTTCCGCGTGCTC
>JBDTAA010000150.1:0-6651 GCA_039924805.1 Cryobacterium sp. | reverse complement strand
CATAATGTCGGGCTGGTCACCGCCCTCTTCCCAGTCGTCGCCGCTGTCGCCGAAGTTGGCATCAATGCCCTGGCCGCCGATGATGAAGTCGTCACCCTCGCCGGCGAAGGTCGTGTTGGCATTTGCTCCACAGTTGGTGAAGTCCTTGCCCTCGCCGCCCATGATGATGTCGAGCCCGGGTCCGCCATCGATGGCGTCATTGCCGGGGCCGCCCTTCATGACGTCGTCACCCGCCAGGTCGGTGAGGATGTCGTTGCCCTCGCCGCCGAGCGGAATGTCCGCCCCTGCGCCACCCTCGATGACGTCGTTTCCGAGGCCACCCCAGAAGGTGTCATTGTCGTTGCCGCCACGGATCCGGTCAACACCGTCCGTGCCGTTGTAGACGGCCTGTCCGTTGATCCCAGGGGGGTCCACGGTGTTGAACAGGCGGTACTGGATCGTCCCGTCGGGTTGCCGGATGAGCAACTTCTGTTCTTCACAGTCCGATGCGGGGTCGTCCGCGACGGTGTTGCCGAATGCCGCGAAGCCGGCGGCTGTTCCCGCCAGGTTGCGCAGCTGGAACTTGCAGTCGGCTGTCGCGAAGACATCCGCCTTGAGGGTGTTGGCTGTCGTGTTACGCATCACCAGCTCGCCGAACGAGTTGCCCTCCAGCTGCGTCCTCAGGTTCATGCCCGGGGTGCGCGCCAGGTAGTACAGGCGGTCGCCGTTCTGCAGGTCGGTGAGCTGGTTCTCGAACACGTAGTTGAACGTCGAACCGAGCAGGCCGCCGAATGGGAGGGTTATCTCCGCGAGGCCCCCGACCCAGAGGTCGATATTGTCGAGCCCGGTGATCGAGGTCGTTCCGGTGTTGGCCCATGAACCGGTGCTGTTCATGAACTCAGCAGCATCGAGCGGCGCGACCTCTCCGGCGAGGATGTCGGGACTGACCAGCTTGCGGCCGGCCTCCCGCTTGCCCGCGATCGTGGTTTCGCTGGTGATGCTCGGGTGCTGTCCGTAGGCGGCCACGAAGTTGACCAGCGACGCCCGGTGCTTCATGTTCTCCCCGAAGTCGACCCAGCTCGTGTATGGCGTCAGCGCCCCATCGTTGGTCGAGGCGAACAGTTCCCGGCGCAGGTTGTTCAGCGTGGGTACGCCCTCCGACCTGGCCCGCGTCATGTTGATCACGGGAAGGTCAAGCGGTAGCCCGAGCAGTTTGTTGCGCAGGGTGTCGGTGACGAACTCGTCGAGTTCGTTGCCGGTTTGGTCGGACATGCCCATGACGATGGCGCCGGCGGCCTGTTCGGAGGTCAACGGACCCGCTGTGCCGCCGTCGGTGTAGGCCGGCGGATTCAAGAACCCATCGAGCAGGGAAATGTCGTTATTCGACCCGTCTTCATTCGTGCGGGAGATCGTCTCCGTCAGCATGGAGTGGCCGAAGCGGTAAACGGCGTGAGCGAACTCGGCCTTCACGGCCGGGTTGATCTCCGTCTGCGTGAATGCGAACGGTTGGAACGGGTTGATCCCGGGTTGAATCTTGCGAGCGAACTCCTCGAACACGAGGTGCTGGTACTCCATCTCGGTAACGAACCGCGCGGCCTGGAACAGGCGTTCGCCGTTCCAGCCGTCGGCGCCGAGAGCGAGCTGCCATTCCGGCAGTGCAGCGATGCCGCGTGCCGTCGTGTCGGTCACGAGCACGTTCTTGATGTAGTCGATCAGGCGGTTGTGCTCCGAGTGGAAGACCTGGTGGACGGCGGTCAGGCCGATGTTCTCGTTGACGCGACCGTCACCGGCGATGAAGTGCATGTCCAGGATCTCGTTGTCGTACTGGTTGACACAGCCGGTCGGGAAACCGGGCTGTGCGCAGGGAACCAGGCCCGGCGTGACGACGTTGTCGGGGTCGGCGGTGAAGCCGGGCTTCGGCACGGCATTGTTGGCGATGTCGGTGAGGAACGGCGTGTCGAAGTGCAGCGTGTTCGCCGGTACGGGGACCCCGCCTCCGGCACGGTCGCCCTCGACCAGTCCTGTCTTCGTCACGTATTGGGGCAGTCCGCGCAGCGGGCCGGGGATGAACTTCCCGTAGGCGTCAACCGCCAGCATCGGGACGTCGAGGACGTCCTTGTCTTCGAGGAGCAGCCCGAGCATGTCGGCCGACTGAGCCTTGATGATCGCCCAGGTGGCCATGCCCCCTGCGGTGTCACCAGCGGGGCCGCCGATGAGCTTGCCGGTCGAGACCGGCCGGCCGGCGCTGTTGTCGACGTACTTGCGCACGAACACCTGGTGTGACGCGTGCGACGTGTAGGTCTGGCTCTGGTCGACCCAGGGCGAGTCCGTGTTCATGGCGTCCTGCACATCGTCGAGACTCTCATCGACGGCCGTGTCGGGGTTGTCGCCGAGCACGCCGTCCGGGCCGGGCTGGTTCTGGCCGCGCGTCAGCACCATGAAACGCAACCTCGGGTCGAGGTCGTCGCCATTGCCGAAGACGTGGTCGGGGCCGGCGACCAGCGGGTCGTCGTCCTTCAGCGGAACGAAGACGGTGCCGCCGCCCTTGACCGTCTGGTCAATGCCGTGGTCGAAGAATTGACCGAACAGTGTGAACATCGAGTTGTACGGCGGGGAGAGGCCAACGTCGGTCGTGACGTTCGGGATGAACAGGGTCTCGTGGGAGGGGACGCAACCGGTGGGGATTCCGGGCGTGGTGTCCGTGGGGTCGGTCGTGCACGGCACAACGCCCACATTGCCCTGGGTCCTGACCGGGAAACCGGCGGCCTGGATGGCGGCCGGGTTGGTGGAGGTCTGGTCAACGATCAGGTTACTGATCATGCGCGGCTCGGAGTCGAACACGTTGCCGGTCTTCTGCGCGTAGCTGGTGGCCCTGGGGGGGCCAAATGCGGGCGGGCTGGATTCGGCTGCGCGGAACGACTTGGAACCCAGGCGCGGGAAGATCTGGTCGGCGGCGCCGAACGTCTCCTGGCCGGGCTGCAGGTTGTTGCAGGATCCGTCCACGGTGCGCAGCCCGAGTGACAGGAGCGGGCTCGCGAGTTGGTTGGGGCCCGTGCCGACGAGTGCCCCGCACGGCCCGGTGGCGGCGGTGGTATTCGCCACGTGCGCCTCCGAGATCTTGATCTGCTTGAGGATGAACGCAAGGTCGGAGGGGGTGACCGTGAAACCCTGGCCAACCGTGGCGGCCTGCGCGCTCATGGCGGTCATAGGCAGGCCGATGGCCGCAATCAGGGTGAAGGCCGCCCCGGCGGATACCGCCCGGAACGATCGCGAATGGGCTCGGGTCCTAGTACGTCGCACGCGACGATCCCTCTTCTGGTTCTGACGCGTGCCGAACATGTCGGCGAGCTTTTCCGCAAATCGATTCATGGCGCACCTGCCTCTTGGGAGAATGAATGCAGCCAATATGCGGCGGTGGCCTTGGGAAAACCTTGTTCTACTCCAGGCGCGCACATTCGACGGCGCAGGGAGGACAGACGGGCGGTTTGGAAGCGCCGAATCGCGGTCGTTACGACAGACGGATTCCCGCCGGCAGCGCCCCGGTTTGACCGGGCGTGCGCCAAGATAAGGAGGAGGGCAGGCCACCCCGACGATGTCCCGCCCCCGATGGGGAGTGCTTCAGTTCCGGCCGCATTTGGACCCCGTCAGTAGGGTCTAGGGGCCGGAATTCGGGGAACACTCCTATCCGACGGAAGCCTACCGCGGGCCGCGGGACGATTCTAGGGGTGGAATTCGACCCTCACTTCGATGCCGTTGTGTCAGTCGAGGTCGACCGGTTCGAGGAGAGGCCGCTTTGGAGGGCGCCCGTCGCCGGACGAGCGCCCGGTGAGGCGGCGGCCGATCCACGGCAGCACGAATTCGCGGTAGTAGGCCGCGGTGCCCTGCACACGGTCGCCGGTGGGAGCGTCGGCCTCCGTTCCCCAGTCCGCGGGCACCGGCACGGCCAGTGCGGCAAGCACACGCGAGGCAATCCGGGTGTGCCCGAGCGAGTTCAGGTGCAGCTTGTCGGACGACCAGAAGCGTCTTTCCTCGAGTTCGGTGTCGGCCCAGTTGTCGACGAGAGTGACGCCGGGCCGGGTGAATGCCGATCGGCACGCCTCCGCGAGCAGGTCGCCGCGCCGCTGGATGAGCGAGCCCATCGGCAGGTGCCTCGACGGGTTCGCCCCGCTCAGCATGACAACGTGGGCCCCCCGCGCGATCGCGCGGTCGACGACGACGCCCAGCAGGTCGACGACGTAGGAGATCTCGACGCGAGGACGCATCAGGTCGTTGCCCCCGCCGCAGATGCTCAGCAGGTCGGGGGCCTGGGCCAGGGCAGGCGCGAGCTGGTCAGCCACGATCGGTCCGAGGAGCTTGCCGCGGACGGCGAGGTTCGCGTACGCGACCGGCACGTCGGTCGCCTCGGCGAGTCCGAGCGCGACGAGGTCTGCCCATCCGCGCACCTGGCCGCTCGGCAGCGCGTCGCCGACGCCTTCGGTGAAGCTGTCGCCGATGGCGACGTAACGCTCGAAGGGGCTACTCACCGGTTCCGGTCGGCTCCGTGGGGATCGTCAGCCGGGTCGTGAGTTCGTCCCGAGCCTGCTGGGCCGCCCGGCGAACGTCCTTGTCCGGGTCGCGCAGGCGGGCCGTGATGGCCTCGAGGTGCTCGGCCGTGCCCTGCGCGGCGAGAGTGTGGAGGGCTGCTGCGCGCACACGGGGAACCTCGTCGGTGGTCATCCGCACGAGCTTGGGGGCAACCTGGAGGCCACGCAGCAGGATCACCTTCGCGCACATCTCGCGCACGCGCCAGGCCTGGTTCGTGAGGCCGACGACGACGTACGGCGCCGCAGCATCGCTCCACACATAGAGGAGCGTGCGCGCCCCCCACAGCTCGGGCCAGTACAGGGCGGGGGCCCCGTCGAGGATGCCGAGCGCGTGCTTACCGCCGGCGTAGAGGAGGAAGTCCTTGCCGGCGTTCTTGGCGCGGAGGAGGGCGATCGAGTTGTCGATCACGGTCTGCTCACCGTAGTGGGCGACGGCGGCGTGGATGCGTTCGGCGGTGGGAAGGTCGAACGGGACGTCGGGGTGGGGGACTAGTTTGTTATGCATCGCGATGCCAACGCTACCGCCACAGGGTGTCGCAGGCCAATGCCGGCTTCCCGGTGACGGGCCCATCACTCCGTGTCATCCACCATTGACCGCTCGAAACCATAGGCATTCTCGTACAGGCCGTAGTTGCCGATCTCGCGGTAACCGAGTCGGCGGTACAGGGCAAGCGCCTCCGGCTGGGCGTGACCGGTCTCGAGCCGCACCCGCGAATAGCCGAGTTCGCGCGCCAGCGCCTCGAGCGCGGCCAGCACCGTGCTGGCGTGACCCTGTCGGCGGTAGTCGGGGCTGGTCCACATGCGCTTGACCTCGCAGGTGCTCTCGTCGAGCCGACGGATTCCACCGCCGGCCACCGTGCGAGCGCCGTCGAGGAGCACGATGAAGCCGCCGGTTGGTGGCTCGAACGCACGCGCATCCACGTCGTGCACGGAATCGCCGTCGGCGTAGCGCACCTCGTACTCCTGGCGGAGGTCGGCTATCAGGGGTGCCACCTCTGGGTCGCCGAAGCGAACGCGTTTCAGATCCACGCTCAGTAGTCTGCCCGATCACGCAACTACACTCGACATGTGCCAGTAAACCCCGAACTCCAGGGCCGGGTCTTCCCGCCAGCGCCGCCATACCTCGTCGGGCGAGAAAAGGTGCGCGAGTTCTCCCGCGCCGTCTTCGCGACCAACCCGATCAACCTCGACCCGGAAGCCGCCCGCGCGGCCGGGCACGCAGACGTCGTGGCCCCACCCACCTTTGCCGTGGTGCTGCAGGAGGCAACCCTCGCCCAACTGCTCGCCGAACCGGATGCCGGCATCGACTTCAGCCGGGTCGTGCACGGCGACCAGCGATTCAGCTACAGCCGCCCGATCGTTGCCGGCGACGAACTCACGGCAACACTGACGGTGTCGTCGATCAAGAGCCTCGGCGGGCACGCCATGGTGACGGCAGAGTCACATATCGTCGACTCCACGGGCGCGCACGTCGTGACCGCGATATCCACCCTCGTCGTCAGGGGAGACGAATGAACCCGGCACCCAGCCTCGACTCGCTCAGCGTCGGCGACGTCGTTGCGGGTGGCAGCTTTCCGCTGTGGCGCGATTCCCTCGTGCGCTACGCCGGGGCATCCGGCGACTTCAACCCGATTCACTACCGCGACGACGTGGCAGTCTCGGTGGGGCTGCCGGGCGTGCTCGCCCACGGCATGCTCACCATGGGCCTCGCCGTGCAGCCCGTCGTCGACTGGGCCGGCGACCCGGCCAGGGTCGTCGACTACCAGGTGCGCTTCACCAGGCCAGTGCTGGTCGATACGGTGGACGGCGCGCTCGTCACCGTGGTCGCCAAGGTCGGCGCCATAGACGCGGAAGCCGGCATCGCCCGCATCGACCTCACCGTTACATCGAACGGGCAAACCGTCCTCGGCAAGGCGCAGGCCCGCGTCAGCCTCGTCTGAGCACCGTGCGAACCGAATCCGTTCCGCTGTCGGAGCTGACGACCCTCCGGGTCGGCGGCGTGCCGGCGCACATGGTGACGCCGGAGACCGAGCAGGACCTCGTTGACGCGGCCCTCGAGGTCTGGGCAACCGGCGAGGAGTGGATGCTC
>JBDTAA010000149.1:0-7656 GCA_039924805.1 Cryobacterium sp. | reverse complement strand
CGCGTCGATCCACGAGGAGCAAACCATGCCGTCCAGCCAGACCCCCACCACCACCGCGCCCCGCCCGCCGCGCCCCGCGACGCGTCCGAACGGGCAATGGAAGGTCGACGGTACCGCCCCGCTCAACGGCAACGAGGAGTGGAAGCAGCAGGACGGCGGGCTCAATGTGCGGGAGCGGATCGAGCAGATCTACTCCAAGCAAGGCTTCGACTCGATCGAGGGCACCGACCTGCACGGCCGCTTCCGCTGGTGGGGCCTGTACACGCAACGGAAGCCCGGCATCGACGGCGGCAAGACCGCCACCCTCGAGCCCCACGAGCTCGAGGACAAGTACTTCATGCTCCGCGTGCGCATCGACGGCGGCCAGCTGACCACCGGTCAGCTGCGAGTCATCGGGGAGATCTCGGAGGAGTTCGGCCGGGACACCGCCGACCTCACCGACCGGCAGAACATCCAGCTGCACTGGATCCGCGTCGAAGACGTCCCAGAGATCTGGCGCCGCCTCGAGGCCGTCGGCCTGCAGACCACCGAGGCCTGCGGCGACGTGCCGCGCGTCGTGCTCGGCTCACCCGTGGCCGGCATCGCCGTCGACGAGTTGCTCGACCCGTCCGACACGATCAAGGAGATCACCGCGCGGTACATCGGAGTCCCCGAGCTCGCCAACCTTCCCCGCAAATTCAAGACGGCCCTGACCGGGCATCCGAGTCAGGACGTCGTGCACGAGATCAACGATGTGGGTTTCGTCGCTCTGCGGCATCCGGAGCTCGGCCTCGGCTACGACCTCTGGGTCGGCGGTGGTCTCTCCGCCAACCCCCGCCTCGGCGAGCGCCTGGGCGCCTTCGTCTCCCCCGACAGGGTCGCCGACGTCTGGCTGGGCGTCGCATCCATCTTCCGGGACTACGGATACCGCCGGCTGCGCAATAAGGCCAGGCTGAAGTTCCTGCTCGCCGACTGGGGCCCGGAGAAGTTCCGCCGGGTGCTCGAAGAGGAGTACCTGCACGAGGCCCTCCCCGACGGCCCGCCCGCGCCGACACCGACCCGGCACGGCGACCACATCGGCGTGCACAAGCAGAACGACGGCCGGTTCTACATCGGCGTCACCCCCTTCGTCGGCCGCGTCTCGGGCACCATCCTGACCGGGCTCGCCGATCTGCTCGAGCAGTACGGCTCGACCCGGCTGCGCACGACACCGCACCAGAAGATCGTGCTGCTCGACATCCACGAGGAGAACGTCGAACCGCTCATCGCGGCCCTCGACGCCCTCGGCCTGGCCGCACGCCCGAGCCTCTTCCGCCGCTCGACCATCGCCTGCACCGGGATCGAGTTCTGCAAGCTCGCCATCGTCGAGACCAAGCAGACCGCCACCGACGCCGTGCTCGAGCTGGAGACGCGCCTCGCCGGCCTCGACGTGCCCCAGCCGATCAGTCTGCACGTCAACGGATGCCCCAACTCCTGCGCCCGCGTGCAGACCGCCGACATTGGGCTGAAGGGCCAGCTCCTCTCCGACGGAGCCGGCGGCCAGGTGCCCGGCTTCCAGGTGCACCTCGGCGGCGGGCTCGCGTCCGTCGGCCGCGACGAGGCAGGCCTCGGCCGCACGGTGCGCGGCCTCAAGGTGACGGCCGTCGACCTCGCCGACTACGTCGAAAGGATCGTGCGCCGCTTCCTCGCCGACCGCGGCGACACGGAGACTTTCGCCACCTGGGCGCACCGGGCCGACGAGGAGGCACTCCAGTGAGCCGCGGCACGGAGCAGCTGCGCACCCTGGCCGAACGGGGCGCGGTGGAACTGGGCGGCACGGGGGGCGAGGCATCCGCCACCGACGTGATCAGCTGGGTCGCACGCAACTTCGAGACCGACGCCGTCGCCGTGGCCTGCTCGATGGCCGACGCGGTGCTGCCGCAGCTCGTGGCGCAGCAGCTGCCCGGCGTCGACGTGCTCGTCCTCGACACGGGCTACCACTTCCCGGAGACCCACGACACCCGCGCCACGGTCGCCGGAGCCCTCGACGTCACCATCGTCGACGTGCTCCCCGAGCAGACCGTGGCCCAGCAGGATGCCGCGCACGGCACGAACCTGTTCGCCCGCGACCCCGGCCGGTGCTGCGCGCTGCGCAAGGTGGCCCCGCTGCACCGTACCCTCGCCGGCTACGAGCTCTGGTTCACCGGCGTGCGCCGCGACGAAGCCCCGACCAGGGCCGGAACGCCGCTCATCGAATGGGACGGACGCAACGGCCTGGTCAAGGTGAACCCGCTGGCGGCCTGGAGCTTCGACGAGCTGATCGACTACGCCACGAGCAACGGCGTGGCCGTCAACCCGCTCCTGGCGCAGGGCTACCCATCCATCGGCTGCGCGCCCTGCACGAACCCCGTCGCCGCCGGCGAAGACCCCCGATCCGGCCGCTGGGCCGGCATCGCGAAAACAGAATGCGGACTGCACCTATGAGCATCACGAACCTGGCCGCCGCCCCACGACCCGCGGGTGCCGCGCCCCACCGCCTGACCCAGCTCGACGTGCTCGAGAGCGAGGCCATCCACATCATCCGCGAGGTCGTCGCGGAATTCGAACGGCCAGTGCTGCTGTTCTCCGGCGGCAAGGACTCCGTCGTGATGCTCCACCTCGCGGCGAAGGCGTTCTGGCCCGGGCGCGTCCCCTTCCCGGTACTGCACGTCGACACCGGCCACAACTTTCCGGAGGTCATCGCCTTCCGCGACGCCACGGTCGACCGGCTCGGCGTCACCCTGCACGTGGCCAGCGTGCAGGACTACATCGACGACGGCCGCCTGCACGACCGCGCCGACGGCACTCGCAACCCCCTGCAGACGCTACCTCTGCTGGGCGCCATCGCGGCCGGGCGCCACGACGCCGTCTTCGGTGGGGCCCGCAGGGACGAGGACAAGGCCCGGGCGAAGGAACGCATCCTCTCGCTCCGCGATGAATTCGGGCAGTGGGACCCACGCAACCAGCGGCCCGAACTGTGGAACCTCTACAACGGCCGCCACACGGTCGGCCAGCACGTGCGCGCCTTCCCGATCAGCAATTGGACCGAACTGGATGTCTGGCGCTACATCGAACGCGAGGCCATCGAGCTGCCCCCGCTGTACTACGCCCACGATCGCGAGGTCTACCTGCGCGACGGCATGTGGCGGGCCATCGGTCCGGTCAGCGCACCGCTGCCCCACGAAACCGTTGAACTGCGCACCGTGCGTTACCGCACGGTCGGAGACATGAGCTGCACCGGCGCCGTCGAATCGGATGCCGCATCCGTGCACGCCGTCGTGCTGGAGGTCGCCCAGTCGACGCTCACCGAACGCGGAGCCACCCGCGCCGACGACCGCATTTCCGAGGCCGCCATGGAAGATCGCAAGAGAGACGGGTATTTCTGATGACCGACACACTGCTCGACACCCCCTCGCCGCCTGCCGACGCTCTCGGCGGCCCGCTCCAGGGCACCCTGTTCCGTTTCGCGACCGCCGGCTCCGTCGACGACGGCAAGTCGACGCTCGTCGGCAGGCTGTTGCACGATTCCAAGGCCATCCTCGCCGACCAGCTCGACGCGGTCACCCGCACGTCGTCGGAGCGCGGTTTCGGCGGAGCGGCCGGCGGTATCGACTTCGCGCTGCTCACCGACGGCCTGCGGGCCGAGCGGGAACAGGGCATCACGATCGACGTCGCCTACCGCTACTTCGCCACCGCCCGCCGCTCGTTCATCCTCGCCGACTGCCCCGGGCACGTGCAGTACACCCGCAACATGGTCACCGGCGCGACCACCGCCGATGCCGTCGTCGTGCTCATCGACGCCCGCAAGGGAGTGCTCGAACAGACCCGCCGTCACCTCTCGGTGCTGGCCCTGCTGCGCGTGCAGCACGTCATCGTCGCGGTGAACAAGATCGACCTGTTGGGCTACGACGAGGCCGCGTTCATCGACGTCGCCGCCGACGTGCGCGCCGTCACCACCGAACTCGGCCTCGATGCGGTGCATGTCGTCCCGGTTTCGGCGCTGGTCGGAGACAACGTCGTCGACCGCTCGCCGCACACGCCCTGGTACGAAGGACCCAGCCTGCTCGAGCTGCTGGAGACGCTCCCCCTCGTCGACGAGATCGAAAGCGAGATAGAGGCCTTCCGCCTGCCGGTGCAGCTCGTCCTCCGTCCGCAGGGCTCCGTCGTCGTGCCGGAGGCGGACGCACACCGGTACCGTGACTACCGCGCCTATGCCGGCCAGGTCACATCCGGCACCCTGCGCGTCGGTGACACCGTCACCGTGAGCCCCGGCGGCGGCACCACGGTCGTCACCGGCATCGACTTCGCCGGCGAGGAACTCGACCTGGCCTTCGCCCCGCAATCGGTCGCGCTGCGCCTCGCCGACGACCTTGACATCGCCCGAGGCGCCGTGATCGCCGCGGTCGGCACCCTCCCTGAGCCGGTGAAGGAGCTGACCGCCGCGCTGTTCTGGCTCGACCCTCGACCGCTCGCGGCCGGAGCCAGGGTTCTGGTGAAGTTCGGCACCTCCACCATCCAGGCGATCGTGCCCGAGATCACCGGGCGCCGCAACCTCGATACCCTCGCGATTGAGGCCGCCGACGGCCTCGAGGTCAACGACATCGGGCAGGCCACGGTTCGCCTCGCCTCGGCCCTGCCGCTCGAGACCTACGCCCAGAACCGGCGCTCGGGCGCGTTCCTCGTGATCCACCCGCAGGACGGCGCGACTCTCGCGGCCGGGATCGTCGTAGCCGCCGGAGGAGCGTCGTGAGGCACGGGCCCCGCGCCAGGTTCGGCCCGGTGCTGCGCTCCGGGGTGTTGGCCGCCGCGCTGGTGGCCGGGCTGGGCGGATGCGCGACCGGCGCGTCCGCCCACGCCCCGGCCGGCGGACCAGCGGCGGAACTCCGCCTCGGCTACTTCGACAACGTCACCCACGCCCCGGCCCTCGTCGGGCTCGAAAAGGGACTGCTGCAGGATGCCCTCGGCGACACCGTGCTCACCGGCCAGGCCTTCTCCGCCGGCCCCGCGGTCATTGAGGCGCTCAGCGCCGGCGCCATCGACGCCGCCTACGTGGGTCCCAACCCCGCCGTGAACAGCTTCGTGCAGAGCGCCGGGGCATCCGTGCGCGTCATTGCCGGCGCCGCGAGCGGTGGCGCCGCCCTCGTCGTGCGGCCCGGGATCGACCGACCGGCCGACCTCGCGGGGAAGACGCTGGCGACCCCGCAGCTCGGAAACACGCAGGACGTCGCCCTGCGCGCCTGGCTCGCCGGGCAGGGCTTCGACACCGACACGACCGGGGGCGGTGAGGTGCGCATCACACCCACCGACAACGCCCAGACGCTTGCCCTGTTCCAGGGCGGGAAGATCGACGGCGCCTGGCTCCCCGAGCCCTGGGTGTCCCGCCTCGTGATCGAGGCCGGCGCGAAGGTGCTCGTCGACGAGGCGTCCCTCTGGAACGACGGCGCATTCCCCACCACCGTGCTGCTCGTTCGGAGCGACTTTCTCCGGGACCACCCCGACACTGTGCGGGCGCTCCTCACCGGGCACACGGCATCCGTCGCCTGGCTCACCGAGCACGCCGACGAGGCCGCCGCCCAGATCAACACGCGCCTGGCCGCCGACACCGGCACGGCGCTGCCCGACGCGGTGCTCGAACGGGCCCTCGGCGCTGTGCGGTTCACGACGGATCCGCTCGCCAGCACCTTCCCCACGCTGCTGAAGGCCGGCGTCGCAGCCGGAACGGCGAAAAAGGGAGACCTGCGCGGCCTGTTCGACCTCTCCCTGCTAAATGACGTGCTCGCCGAAGGCGGCGCCGACCCGGTCTCGGCCCACGGCCTCGGGAAGGACTGAATCATGACCACGCAGACCGACACCCGGCCGGACATCCACGCCGCGCGCTCGCCCGCAATCCACCCAGCCACCCCGCCCGCCATCCGCATCGACGCCCTCGGCAAGCGGTTCGGCGCCGATGGGCCCCTCGTGCTCGACGACGTGACGCTCTCGATCCAACCAGGCGAGTTCGTCTGCCTGCTCGGCGCGTCCGGCTGCGGCAAGTCGACCCTGCTCAACATCATCGCCGGCCTCGACCGCCCGAGCACCGGCACCGTCACGGTCGCCAGCGGCAGCGCCGCGGTCATGTTCCAGGATGCCGCGTTGTTCCCCTGGCTGACGGCCGGCCGCAACGTGGAACTCGCGCTCAAGCTGCGCGGGGTGCCGCGGGAGAAGCGCCGCGGGAAGGCCCTCGAGCTGCTCGACGTCGTCAACCTCGCGGATGCCGCCTCGAAACGCCCCCACGAGCTGTCCGGCGGTATGCGCCAGCGCGTCGCCCTCGCCCGCTCGCTCGCGCAGGACCGCAAGGTGCTCCTGATGGACGAACCCTTCGCGGCGCTCGACGCCATCACCCGCGACCTGCTGCACGAGGAACTCGAACGGGTGTGGCGCGAAACCGGCCGCACCATCGTGTTCGTCACCCACAACGTGCGCGAGGCGGCCCGGCTCGGCCAGCGGGTGCTTCTGATGTCGTCCCGGCCCGGCCGCATCGCCAACGAATGGCGCCTGGCGGGCGACGAGCCGCGCCGGATCGAGTCCCCGGAGGTCTCGCGCCTGTCGATCGAAATCACCGAGCAGCTCCGAAGGGAGATCCGCCGCAATGCAGCCTGACACCAGCACCGCCGCCCTGGCCGCGCCGTCCGGCGCCGTCTCCGATTCGCCACCAGCCGATGCGCGACCGGCCGACGACCTCCGCACGCTCGAATCCGGGCTCGACGCCCTGCAGGCGATTCCCGGCACCGAGAAGGGCAGCCTGCGGCGCATCCTCGAGGGTGTTCTCCCGCCGGTATTCCTGCTCCTGGGTCTCGTGGCCGCCTGGCAGCTCTATGTCGCCATCGCCCGCCCACGGCCCGACCTCGTGCCGGGGCCGCTCGACGTTCTCGGCGCAATCGGCGCGGCGTGGGCCGACGGGCGCCTGCAGCTCGCGGTTCTCACGAGCCTCGAACGCGGCGGGGTCGGCTTCCTCATCGCGGTGGCGATCGGTACGCCCCTCGGCCTTCTCCTCGCGGAGTGCCGACCCCTGCGCCTGGCCCTCGGCCCGCTGCTCTCGGGCCTTCAGGTTCTCCCCTCGGTCGCCTGGGTGCCCGCGGCCATCATCTGGTTCGGGCTCTCCGACGCCACCGTCTACTTCGTCGTGCTCATGGGCGCGGTGCCGTCGATCGCGAACGGGCTCGTCTCGGGCATCGACCAGGTGCCGCCGCAGCTGCGCCGGGTGGGCACGGTGCTCGGCGCCGGACGCATCCAGCTGGCCACCCTCGTCGTGCTGCCCGCCGCACTACCCGGCTACTTCTCCGGCCTCAAGCAGGGATGGGCGTTCTCGTGGCGCTCGCTGATGGCCGCCGAGATCATCGCGATGGGCGGCACGATCGGTTTCGGCCTCGGCTCGATGCTTCAGCAGAGCCGCGAACTGGCCGACCTCGGCAGCGTCCTGGCCACGATCCTGCTCATTCTCGGCGTCGGCATCCTC
This sequence comes from Cryobacterium sp., assembly GCA_039924805.1. Classification (GTDB taxonomy): domain Bacteria; phylum Actinomycetota; class Actinomycetes; order Actinomycetales; family Microbacteriaceae; genus Cryobacterium. Next base: position 164 of record JBDTAA010000149.1, on the reverse strand, counting down.
GTCGAACTGACCGTATTCGCACCCGTCGAACGCCGCCTGCTGCGGCGCCGCGGACTCACCCCCGGAGGCATCCGATGACCGATCCGAAGATCACCGCCGAACCGCTGAGCCCCGAACCGCTGTATCCGCTGGGTCTGCACCTGGCCGGCCGGCCGGTCGCCGTC
>JBDTAA010000148.1:0-5844 GCA_039924805.1 Cryobacterium sp. | reverse complement strand
CGGCGGGGTTGATGTGCGCGCCCGAGTTGTAGGCGACGGTCACACCGGCGAAGACCGCGAGGCCCCAGCCGATAGTGACCATCAGGAAACCGCCGCCGACGCCCTTGTTCTTGGCGAGGGCCACGTTGGCAACCACGCCACAGCCGAGGAGGATGAGGAGGGCTGTTCCCACTACCTCCGAGAGAAATACAACACCGAGATTGTCCACATTGACCTTTCTGATGGGGATGAGCGGAGGATCCGGTTCCACGTCGCGTGGAATCCGCAATCCAGCTAAACCGTATCGGCCCACCCGTGGCCGTCTGGGGATTTTCGCTGCACGTTCGTGCAGATTGGCCCGCGCCGGCGGCTAGGCCGCATTCGCTCCGTGACCGACCGGGGCCAGCGCGACGCCGTGCACGTCCCGCAGGATGTCGACGGCCAGCGCGATCTCCGAAGCTCGCCTGGCGGCGTCCCAGCCGAGCACCGGCGCGATCGTTTCGGCCAGTTCCTCGATCAGGGCCGTGCTCGCTCCACCGACGAAGGCGATGCTCGTGCGCCGCAGCAGCACGTCGATGAGACGCACGACCGACTCGGTGGCCGCGAGGTACTCGATCTCGCGCCGGCTGTACGCCGCCGCGTGCTCCAGCGGGGCGTCCGGCCCGGCCGTGAGGTAGTCGATGACCTGGGCCGCACGCGTGCCGTACCGGGCCAGGAGCGTTTCGGCGCGGGGCCGGCCCACCTCGTCGCCGTTGGCGGCCAGCCAGACCTGCAGGGCGTCATCCGTCGCGGGGAATCCACGCCCGCCGCCGATCGGCAGGCCGACGGTTGTGACGGTTCGCGGCATCCCGAGCAGGGTCAGGATGTTACCGCTCAGGTTCTCGGCGAGCGCCCGGAAGGTCGTCCACTTGCCGCCGACCAGGCTGAGCAGCGTGCCGGGTCGGACGCCCAGCGGCCGGGATTCGATCCGGTAGTCGCGGGACACGAAGCCGGGCTGTTCGTCGTCGTGTCGGGGCAGCGGCCGCACCCCCGCGAACCGGAAGACGATCTGGGAGCGGTCGACCTGGATGTCTGGGAAAACGTGCGAGACGAGTTCGAAGAAGTAGTCGACCTCCGGCTCCGTGCACCGGATCGGCTGTGCCATGTCGTGCTCGAGGTCGGTCGTGCCGATCAGCACGCGGCCCTTGAGCGGGTAGATCAGCACGATGCGCCCGTCGCTGTGCTCGAAGAAGATCTCCCGGCCGCCGGTTGCCGCGAGTAGCTCGGGGTTGTCGACGACGATGTGCGCGCCCTTGGTGCCGCCCATGAACTCGCTGGCCTGGCCGAGCGCGGCATTCGTGAGGTCCGTCCACGGCCCCGACGTGTTCACCACGACGTCTGCCGTCACGCTGAATTCCTCGCCGGTGACGACATCGCGCAGGCGCACGCCATCGGCATCCATCCCGATCGCTTCGGTGTAGTTGGCCGCGCGGGCGTGGGGCCCGGCGTCCAGGCCGTCGCGCAGCACGTCGAGCGCGAGGCGCTCCGGGTCATGCATTGCCGCGTCGTAGTAGGTGGCGGTGTACTTGAGGCCCGGATTCAGCCGCGGCAGCTGCGCGAGCGACGCACGGGCGCCGCGGAACTCGTGCCGCGGCACGCTGCCGCCGTCGCGGGAGAAGGAGTCGTAGAGCGAGAGGCCAAGCTTGATCAACAGGGCGCCGCGCTCCTGGGGCTTGCCGTGCTTGTGCGTGAGGAACCGCAGCGGAGCGGCGAGCACGCCGGAAAAGGTCGAGAAGATCGGCACGGTCGTCTTGAGCGGCTTGACGTAGTGCGGCGCGATCCTCAGCAGCCCGTTGCGTTCCTCGACGGATTCCTTGACGAGGCGGAACTCGCCGTTCTCGAGGTAACGCACGCCGCCGTGGATCATGTGCGATGAGGCCGCCGACGCACCGGACACGTAGTCGCCCTTGTCTACGATGACCACGTCGACGCCCTGAAGGGCGAGGTCGCGGAAGGTGGCGATGCCGTTGATGCCGGCTCCGATGATGAGCACCTGCGCCTCGGGGCGGGTGCGGATGGCTGACTGGGCGGACTGAGACTGGGGGGACGTCACTGTTCTCTGGCCTCTTTCGGTGTGGGGCTTGCACTCACGGCAAGACATGTGGCTGAATACATCGTGACAGTCCGACACAAACATTCAGTCGGATTGCACATATGTGCAGGGAGTGCGATGTTGCCCGACGACGACCCGACGCAGTCGGACCGCACCCGTGATGCGCTCACCGCCTCGCAGCTCTACTACCTCCAGGACCTCACGATGGATGCCATCGCCCGGGAGCTGCACACGTCGAGGTCATCGGTGTCCCGGCTGCTCAGCCACGCCAGGGCCACCGGACTTGTGGACATCCAGATCAGGTCACCGCTGGATGCGCCGACCCGGCTCGAGCAGGACATCCTGGCGCGCTACGAGGTCACCGCGCACGTCGTTCCGGTTCCCGATCGAGCCAACGACGTCGACCGGCTCGAGCGCGTCGCCCTGTCGGTTGCACGGATTCTCGGCCAGTACTTCGACTCGAACATGATCATGGGCATCGCCTGGGGCTCCACCATGAGCGCCATCAGCCGGCACATCACGCCCAAGCCGACCCACAATTCGCAGATTGTTCAGCTCAATGGCGCGGGCAACATGAGCACGACCGGGCTCGGCTACGCGAGCGAGATCCTCGGCCGGTTCGGCAACGCGTTCGGTGCCCACGTGCAGCAATTTCCGGTGCCCGCGTTCTTCGACGACCCGGCGACCAAGCAGGCGCTCTGGCGCGAACGAAGCATGTCCCGGCTGATCGGGGTGCAGTCGAGGATGGACGTGGCCCTCTTCGGGCTGGGGTCACCGTTCTCCGTGGTGCCGAGCCATGTCTACGCGGGCGGCTACCTCGAGCCGGACGACTACGAATCGCTCGGCCACTCCGGCGTGGTGGGCGACGTGGCGACGGTGTTCTTCCGTGCCGACGGCTCGACGGACGGCATCCCCCTGAACGACCGAAGCACCGGCCCTGAATTCGACGTGTTGAGGAAAACGCCCCGCCGCATTTGCGTGGTCTCCGGCAGCTCGAAGCTGCCGAGCCTGCACGGCGCGCTTCGCGCCAACCTGATCACCGACCTGTTCCTTGACGAGGGCACCGCGCGCGCCCTCGTCTCCGCGGCCTGACCGCCCGTTCCACGCCCGGGCGCAGGGTAGTGAAGCCTGCGCCTGTTCTAGCGTGCGCCGCGTTCCCGAACGTGCGCGCGGGGGCCGGGCGGGGTCTCGACAGGCTCGACCAGTGGTCCCAGGCGCGGATCCCGGCGGGAATTATCCGTAAGCGTGTGCGTTGGGGGATACTAGTAAGTAAGAAACGTGCTCCGGGGTCGGTGAAAATCCGAGCCGGCGGTTAAAGTCCGCGACCCGTGCAGCTCCTCGGAGCGAAGCGGTTGAGCTGGTGAAACTCCAGCACCGACGGTTAAAGTCCGGATGGGAGGCGCACGAGTCGATGGACCTTTCGAGGCCCATCGGCGGGTTCCGCGTACTCGCGACACCCAATCCCCGGAGTTCGTGTGGACCACGAACGAGGACGGGAATGACACAGCACGCACAGCCCGCGGCAGACGCCGCGGCGTTTGAACGCTCCATGCGGCGCGCCCTCGACCTCGCGGCCAACGGCCCGGCCACCGGCGTCAACCCGCGGGTCGGCTGCGTCATCCTGGGCACCGACGGCGAGACTCTCGCGGAGGGCTGGCACCGCGGCGCCGGAACGGACCACGCCGAGGTCGACGCCCTCTCGAAGCTTCCCGTCGGCGCCGCCCGGGGCGCGACCGCGATCGTCACCCTCGAACCCTGCAACCACACCGGGCGCACGGGCCCCTGCGCTGCCGCCCTCCTCGACGCCGGCATCGTCCGCGTCGTCTACGCCGTCGCCGACCCCGGTGAGCGCTCCTGCGGCGGAGCCGAGCGGCTGCGCGCGGCCGGAGTGGCCGTGCAGGCCGGGGTGCTCGCCGCCGACGCGACGGCGTTCCTCTCCGACTGGCTCGTCGCCGAGCGGCTCGGCCGCCCGTTCGTGACCGTCAAGTGGGCCTCGAGCCTGGACGGCCGCGCGGCAGCGGCCGACGGCAGCAGCCAGTGGATCACCGGCCCGGAGGCCCGCCAGGACGTGCACCGCCGGCGCGCGGCATCCGACGCCATCATCGTCGGAACGGGCACGGTGCTGGCCGATGACCCCTCACTCACCGCTCGCGGCGCCGAGGGCGGCCTGCTCCACGGCCAACCGGTTCCCGTCGTCATCGGCCGGCGCCCCATCCCCGCCGACGCGGCCGTTCACGCGCACCCCCACGCGCCGCTCTTCTTCGACGGCGGCGACCAGGCCGCCCTCGCCGACGTGTTCCGCGATTTGCACGAGCGCGGGATGCGCCACGCCTTCGTCGAGGGTGGCCCCCGCCTGGCCAGCGCGCTCGTGAAGGCCGGACTCGTCGACGAATACCTCATCTACCTCGCCCCCACCCTGCTGGGCGGCGACGGTCTCGCCCTCGGCGACATCGGCGTCCCCGGCATTGCCGAACAGCTGCGCCTCGCCATCGACCACATCGACCGACTCGGCGAGGACATCCTCGTCGTCGCGCGTCCCCGCGAAAGGAACGACCATGTTCACCGGAATCATTGAGGAGCTCGGCCGGATCGAACGGATCGATCGAAGCTCGGATGCCGCCCGCTTCACCTTCGGCGCTCCACTCGTCGTCTCCGACGCCCGCCACGGCGACTCGATCAGCGTCAATGGCGTCTGCCTCACCGTCGTCGACCGCACGGTGGAGGGCTTCACGGCCGACGTGATGGCCCAGACCCTGGACATGTCGACGCTTGAGCAGGCCATGGTTGGCCAGCCGGTGAACCTGGAGCGCGCCGCGCTGGTCGGCGGACGCCTCGGCGGGCACATCGTGCAGGGCCACATCGACGGCACGAGTACCGTGCTCAGCGTCACCCCCGGCGGGGCCTGGAGCGTGCTGCGCTTCAGCCTCTCCCCCGAGCTCGCCCCGCTCGTCACGAACAAGGGCTCGATCGCGATCGACGGCGTCTCCCTCACCGTGAGCACCGTCAGCCCTGCCAGCGAAACAGACCAGTGGTTCGAGGTCTCACTGATCCCCGAAACCCTCACCGCAACAACGCTCGGCCGTGCCACGGTCGGCGACCACGTCAACATTGAAACCGATATCCTCGCCCGCCACGCCCTGCGCATGCTCGCCCTGGCCGACGCGGCAACCCTAAGGAGCGCATCATGAGCCTCGCCGACATCCCTACCGCCCTCGAGGCACTGCGGCTGGGCCGACCGGTCATCGTCGCCGACGACGAAGGCCGGGAGAACGAGGGCGATGTCATCATCTCCGCCCAGTTGGCCACGCAGGAGTGGATCGCCTTGACGGTGCGCCTCTCCTCCGGCTTCATCTGCGCACCGATGACGAACGACATCGCCGACCAGCTCGACCTGCCGGTCATGGTCCTCAACAACGAGGATTCGCGCGGCACCAACTACACCGTGTCGGTCGACGCGGCCGACCGGCTCAGCACCGGAATCAGCGCCGCCGACCGCGCACACACGCTGCGCGTATTGGCCGAACCGATGTCGACGCCGGCCAGCCTGCACCGGCCGGGCCACATCCTGCCGCTGCGCGCCGTGGACGGCGGCGTGCGGGAGCGCGACGGCCACAACGAGGCGGCCGTCGACCTGATGAAGTTGGCCGGACTCCTACCGGTCGCCGGTATCGCTGAGATCGTCGCCGAAGACGGCGAGATGATGCGCCTGCCGGGCCTGCTCGAGCTCGGCGAACGCGAGGGCGTTCCCGTGATCACGATCAAGAATCTCATCG
>JBDTAA010000147.1:0-9683 GCA_039924805.1 Cryobacterium sp. | reverse complement strand
GCACCATCATCGCCCCGTCGCTCACGTCGCCAAAGAACTCGGCATCTCCCGCCAGTGCGCCCACCGCTGGGTAAATCGCTACCGCGCCGAAGGCCCCGCCGGCTTGCGAGACCGGTCATCCCGGCCACGATCTTCACCCGCCCAGACCAGCCCGGACAAAGTCGCTGCTGTCCTGGCCGCCCGCGCTCAGCTGCGCACCGGACCGATCCGCATCGCCGCCGTCACCGGCGTTCCGGCCCGCACTGTCTCCCGCATCCTGGTCCGTAATCACGTGCCCCGGCTGGCTTGGTGCGACCCACTGACCGGTGCACTGATTAGAGCGTCGCGCGCCACCGCGAACCGCTACGAACGCGACCGGCCCGGCGAACTGGTTCATGTTGACGTGAAGAAACTCGGCCGCATCCCCGACGGCGGCGGGCACCGCACCCTCGGCCGCCAGGCCGGCAAGAAGAACCGCTCCGGCGTCGGTCATTCCTTCCTGCACTCCGCCATCGACGACAACTCCCGAGTCGTCTACTCGGAGATCCTGACCAATGAGAAGAAGGAAACGGCCGCCGGGTTCTGGCAGCGCGCCAACGCGTTCTACGCCTCCCACGGCGTGACCGTGCTGCGGGTGATGACCGACAACGGGTCCTGCTACCGGTCCCGGTTCTTCAACGACGCCCTCGGCGAGATCAAGCACAAGTTCACCCGGCCCTACCGGCCGCAGACCAACGGGAAGATCGAGCGCTTCCACCGCACCCTCGCCGCGGAGTGGGCCTACGCCCGGCACTACGACTCAGACCACGCCCGCGCTGACACCTACCAGGACTGGATCCACAGTTACAATCACCACAGACCCCATACCGGAATCGGCGGTAAATCACCCATCGACCGCGTTCACAACGTCAGTAGGAAGAACAGCTAGCCGTCCGGGTAGAGCAGCGGGAGCTGGAGCGTCAGCCACGGGCTGAACGCCCACGGTGTGGCGGTCACCGCCCTGATCAGTTCCGCTCGCTCCGTCCAGCGCCACTCCATGACCTCGTCCGCGCGGGGAATGATGTCCGATCCGGTGGTCGCCGTGAAGACCGGGCAGATCTCGTTCTCCACGATGCCGGAGGCGTCCACCGCGCGGTACCGGAAGTCGGGGAGCGCCGGGGTGAGTGTCTCGACCTCGATGCCGAGCTCGTGCTGCGCGCGGCGCGCCACGGCATCCGTCATCGCCTCTCCGGGCCCGGGGTGACCGCAGAACGAGTTCGTCCACACGCCAGGCCAGGCCTTCTTGCTCAGAGCCCGCCTGGTCACCAGGATGCGCCCGTCGCGGTCGAAGACGTGGCAGGAAAAGGCCAGGTGAAGCGGCGTATCGAGGCCGTGCACGAACGCCTTGTCCGCGGTGCCGACCGGGGTGCCGTCGTCGGCGACCAGCACCACCTGTTCGCTGGGTTCCTCGGCGTGGGCCTCCGGCTGATCCCGGTTATGCCGCTCTCGTTCCTCCACCACGCGTTTCCATCCTCTGCAAAGTCCTACGCCAAATCTACGCCAGCGCCCCGCGCCTATCCCGGTCTGCCGTTGACCGCCGGCCAGATTCTGCCGAGCGACATCTCGAGTCGAACGATCGTGACCATGTCCGGCCAGGAGGCGCCGCCCAGGATCAGCCCGATCACGGTTCGGTCGACGCCGGTCTGCCTGGCCACTTCGCGAATACTTGTCGCGCCGATGGCCGCCCGAAGGTTCAGCGCGAACTGGCGGGCGAATTCGGCGACGGGGTCTTCGCAGCTGATGTCCGGCCACGACGCGCAGAGCTCGGCCGGGGAGAGACGGCTGGGGCGCGGGGACACGCCACCAGACTACAGACGCCATACGATCGGCACTGCAGACTGAATGGAACAGATCGGTGAGGGGCCCGGCAACCGTGTGGTTGGAGGGCTCGTCGTGGCCGCTCGAGCAGGATCGATATGGAGGCACAATGTTGAAACTCGGATTGAAGGCGTCGGCGGAGCAATTCGGGCCTCGCGAACTCGTCGAGCTGGGCGTGCTGGCCGAAGAGCACGGGCTCGACAGCGTGACCGTGAGCGACCACTTCCAGCCGTGGCGGCATGTGGGCGGCCATGCGCCGTTCTCCATCGCCTGGATGACCGCCGTCGGCGAGCGGACGACGCGCGTGCAGATCGGCACGTCGGTGATGACGCCGACGTTCCGCTACAACCCCGCCGTGATCGCCCAGGCATTCGCCACGATGGGCTGCCTATACCCCGGGCGCATCATTCTCGGCGTCGGCACCGGGGAGGCGCTCAACGAGATCGCCACGGGATTCAACGGCGAATGGCCCGAGTTCAAGGAGCGCTTCGCGCGGCTTCGCGAGGCGGTCGACCTCATGCGCGAGCTCTGGGTCGGCGACCGGGTGGACTTCGACGGCGAGTATTACAAGACAAAAGGCGCGTCGATCTACGACGTTCCGGACGGCGGCATCCCGATCTACGTTGCCGCCGGCGGCCCGGTCGTCGCGCGCTATGCCGGTCGCGCCGGAGACGGATTCATCTGCACCTCCGGCAAGGGAATGGACCTCTACACCGAGAAGCTCCTGCCGGCCGTGGCGGAAGGCGCCGAGAAGGCCGGCCGGGATCTGGCCGAGATCGACAAGATGATCGAGATCAAGATCTCGTACGATACCGATGCCGAGACCGCACTGGAAAATACGCGATTCTGGGCCCCGCTCTCGCTCACGCCGGAGCAGAAGCACTCGATCCAGGACCCGATCGAGATGGAAGCGGCGGCGGACGCGCTGCCGATCGAGCAGGTGGCGAAGCGCTGGATCGTCTCCTCGGATCCCGACGAGGCCGTCGCGCTGATCAAGCCCTACCTCGACGCCGGGCTCAATCACCTCGTCTTCCACGCCCCCGGCCACGACCAGAAGCGCTTCCTCACGCTCTTCGAACGCGACCTGGCTCCCCGGCTGCGCGAGCTCGGCTAGGAGCGCGACCGCCGGCCGGGTGCGCTTGTCCCTCGTTGGCGGCTTTCGCACGAATGCTGGCCCATGGCCCGGCGGCTGCCTTAGAGGGCCGTGTTCCACGCTTCTTCCGACACGGGAATCCACCATTCACGGGCCGAGCCCTGACCGACGTAGTCGGGCCAGCGGAAGTCCGTGGGCGCAGTGAAATCGGCGGGTAGGAGTGGCGCCACCGATCCGCGCCGCACCGTCTCGGCATCGAACTCGGCCTTTGCCGCAGCCAGTAGGTCAGGCTGGGTCACCAGGTCCAGCACCATGCCGGCGATCATCTTGCCGGTGGCGGTGATGGTGGGGTCGATCGTTTCCGGGATTCCACCCATCGCAGTCATGGCCCAGCCGGGGTACGCCGTGCCCTGACCGTCGGGAGCCAGCGTTGGCCGGGCGGTATAGAAGCGGATGGTGGGTGCGTACCAGGTCATCTCCACGTAGTCGTCGCTGGTCCAGTTCTGCTGCGTTGCCGGGATGTGCCTGCGCAGCTCCGCCTCGGCGTCCTGCGGGCTGATCAGTTCCGCCGTCGCCGGGAGAAAGGGATTCTCCATAGGCTCCACGCCGCACGAGGCCTGGATCTCGCGCCCGACCTCTCGAGCCCGCTCGTCCAGAACAGGTGCCCCGACGGCGGCGATATTCTCCCACGCCAGCTGAGCCACCGTGTGGTTGGCGATGCCCGGCCGGTTGCGCGCCACCCACCGCGAGCTGACGGTGCAGTGCGATGCTGCTGCGGCCAGTTCAGCGTTGCGGTCCAGCACGGCGAGTACCGAATCCGCTTCGGCGAGGCCCGGGCAGCGCCAGGAGTACTGGATCTGGGACAGCCCGGCCGGCTGGTTGTCTGCCGTCGCCTGGCCAGCGGTGAGGATCGCCTCGGACAGCGACCACCCGCCGGCCTGCGGCAGCATGGAATCCTGGGTGGTCTTGGTCAGCGAGAACATCGTGAACAATGCCGCGTCGGCACCGGGGGCCCGTGCAGCCGAATGCGAGGACGGGATGGGGCTATCCCCGTACGTGTTGTTCCAACCTTCCGGGTTGTCGCAGGTGAAGGTGTAAATCTTGCTGTAGTAGGAGCCGCAGTGGGTGTCCCAGCGCGCGGTGTTGCACAACGGCATCATGTAGAACGGGTGGTACGAAATGATGGCGTCGAGGTTGTCGTAGTATCCGCGCAGGCCGTGGACCACCTTGGAACCCTGCACCTTCTCTGCCGGCTCGCCCATGTACACGAGGGTGCCCGGGATGCCGTGCCCTTCCATGGCGGCCTTCGCCGCAAGGAACCCGGCGAGCGTGGAGATACCCAAGGCGGAGTGGGGGTCGGTGTGGCCCGGTGCGAACCTGGACATCCCGGCGCGTGGTTCTCGCTTGGTTGAGGCGGCCTGGCAGTTGCCGGGGATGGCGTCATATTCGGCGTAGCCCAGGATCCGGGCGCCCGGGCCGGCGGGGCTGGTCCACTCGGCGGCGAAGGCAGTGGGCATGCCGGCGCTGCCTTCTTCCACGGTGAAGCCGTGTTCGCGCAGGGTTTTCACGTACCAGGCGCAGGACTCGTATTCGCGCCAGGCCGGCTCGGCGAGCTCCCAGATGTTCGTGTGCCAGGCGGAGAGCTGTTCCTTCTGGTCCTCAACCCACTTCCACGCGGTGGACTTCAGCCCGGGATTCTTGATGTCGCTCATTGTGTTCCTTCCTCAATGTTCAAAGATTTTCGAGGTCCGATTCAGCGGACCAAGAGTTTGCGATTCACGAATTCGTCCAGGCCAAGCGGCCCGAGTTCTCGCCCGACGCCGCTGTTCTTGACCCCTCCAAAGGGGAGCGCGGCCGACGACGGCACGAGACGGTTGATGCTGACCATGCCGACCTCCAGTCGCTCCGCGATGCGGTCTGCCCGGCTGGCGTCGGCTGTAAATACCGATGCGCCCAAGCCGTACGGCGAATCGTTGGCCAGCCTCACGGCGTCGTCCTCGTCCTCGGCCCGGTAGACAACGGCCACCGGGCCGAAGAGCTCCTCGCGGTAGGCGCGAGTGCCCGGCCGCACGTCGAGCAACAGCGCGGGCGACACGTACGTCTCCCCCGCCATCGCGCTGCATCCTCCGCCGAGGAGCGTGGCACCTTCTGCGACAGCGCTCTCCAGCTGCGCGAGGAGTGTCCGGGCCGCAGCGGCCGACGACATGGGGGCCAGCCTGGTTGATGGATCGAGGGGGTCACCGGGCACGTACGAGGCCAGCCTGGCTGCCAGCCCGGCAACGAAGTCGTCGTAGAGCGGGGCGGCCACGATGAAACGCTTGGGTGAAGTGCAGGCCTGGCCGGCGTTCTCCATCCGCGCCTCGGCGGCAAGGCTGACCACGGAGTCGAGGTCGTCGCTATCCACCACGATGAAGGCGTCCGAGCCACCCAGCTCCAGGACGTGTTTCTTGAGCCCAGCCCCGGCCAGGGCACCCACCGCCACGCCGGCCCGTTCGCCTCCGGTGAGCGAGACTCCATGGATGCGGGGATCGGACACCATCGCGGCCGTCTGCTCCACGCCCGCCAGTACGGTGCGGTAGACACCTGCCGGTATGCCTGCGTCGACCAGCAGCTCCTCGAGAGCCAGCGCCGAATGAGGGCAGGCAGGCGCCGGTTTGATCAGCAGAGTGTTACCCAGCATGAGATTCGGCGCCGCAAAACGGGCGATCTGGTAGTACGGGTAGTTCCACGGCATGATGCCCAGAATCGGCCCCAGGGGGCGGCGCTGCAGCACCGCGCCGGCATAGTCCAGCGTCTCGTCCGCCAGGAATCCTGGCCCGTGCTCCGCGTAGTACGCGAATATCTCGGCGCAAAGCTCCACTTCGGCGACGGCTTCGACCAGCATTTTGCCCATTTCCTCGGTGGCGAGCCGGGCGAGCTTCTCCTTCCTTTCGAGCAGCAGCACGGCGGCCGCCCGCAGCACGGCAGCCCGCACCTCGGGCCTCGTCGCGCCCCAGCCGGCAAAGGCGCGGCGAGCCGAATGGACCGCGTCGTCAACCTCCGCCGCCGCGGCCTCTGCGTACTCCGCCACTACCTCTCCGGTGGCCGGATTGACCACCCGGAAGGTGGTATCGGCCGTGGTCATGGTGCTCACTGAATGCTCACGTGGATGAGGCTGGGGCCCTTCACCGCTAGTGCCCTGGTGACGGTATCGGCCAGGACGTCGAGGGATTCGACGTTGAATGCCGTCATACCGAAGCCCTCGGCGAGGCGCACCCAGTCCGGCTGCGTCAGGTTCACCCCGACAGGAGCAAGATCGCGGTCCTCCATGTTCTGCCGGATTTCGCCGTAGCCGCCGTTGTTGATGCAGATGATGGGCAGGTCCACCCCTTGTTCCACGGCGGTGATGAATTCCTGGACAGCGAACATGAGCGCACCATCGCCGATCAGGCCCACCACCGGACGATCCGGATCGGCCACCTTGGCGCCGATCGCCGCTGGCAGCCCGTAGCCCAGTGTGGCGTAGGCCGGCGTGTACAGGAGCTGGTGCGGCTGCTGCATGGGGAAGAAGGACGTGGTGCCGAAGTAGGTGATCTGCGAGGAATCACCGGCAATGACGGTATCCGCCGGCAGTGCACTGGCGAGGATCTCGTTGATCCGGGCCAGCACGGGCGCCATGGATCGGGCTTCGGTCTGCAGTTCGGTGCGCAGCGGGGCCAGGTCGGGCGCCGCTGCCGGCACGTGCCCGGCGAGCGCGGTGAGCAGTTGGGGCACAACGGCAGCCGCGTTGCCCAGGAGTTCCAGGTCCGGGATGAGGTTGCAGTGCAGCTGAACGGGGTCAATGTCGATCCGGATGCAGCCACCCTGCGGCACGATCTCTCCGCCCCACAATTCGGACTGGCCCAACTTGCTGCCGATGACCAGCAAGACGTCGGAGGCGTTGCACAGGTCCTGGGCGGCGGCGAACCGAATCTCCGACCCCAGCGACAGCGGGTGTACCTCCGAGATGGCGGCCTTGCCGTTGATGGTGGTGACCACCGGTGCCTGGAGGAGCTCTGCCAGCCTGAGCAGGTCGGCGCCGGTACCCAGCGATCCGCCCCCGGCGAGAATCACCGGGTTGGACGCCTTGCGGAGCATTTCCGCCGCGGCCGTCACCGCGTCAGCGGAAGCTTTCTTCGGGGCGCCAAGGGGGCGGGCCTCCAGGGCGCTGGGCAGCACGTCCGACGCGGACTCCAGCACATCCAGCGGGATCTCAATGTGGACGGGGCGTGGCCGCTCGTGGGAGAAGGAGGCAAAGGCGTCGTGGATCAACTCCACGGCCTCGCTGCCGCTGGATACGCGGGTGCTGCGCCCGATCAGGGCCCGAACCGCGCCGGTGGGGTCCTTGGTTTCATGTAGGAGTCCGATGTCCGAGAACTCGCTGCCGCGCGGTGCACCCGGAGACAGGATGATCATGGGCCGGGATTCGCAGTAGGAGGTCGCGGCGGCGGACATCGCGTTCAGCAGACCCGGTCCGGACGTCGTGATGACGACACCGGGAAGCCCCGTGAGCTGGCTCCAACCGTCGGATCCGTATCCGGCTCCCTGCTCGTGGCGGGTGGTGACCGGGCGGATGCCAAGCGGCTTCAGGTGCCTGTAGAACTCAAGGTTATGGGTACCGGGGATACCAAAGATCGCGTCGATCCCGTAGTTCCGCAGCGTGGTCATGACGGCGAGGCCGACGTTGTTGGTGGGGATCGTGGTGGTCATGGGTGGGTCCTTTGATAGTGGGAGGGAGCGGCTATCGCTCGTAAACGCAGGTTCCGCCGACCCAGGTCGCCACAACCTCGATGCTGCTGATTCGTTCTGCGGGCGTCGAAAGCGGGTCCTCGGCGAGGATCACGAAGTCCGCGAGCTTGTTCGCTTCGAGGGAACCCAGGTCTTTCTCGCGTCCCATGGCCCGTGCGCCGTTGATGGTGTGGGCGCGCAGGGCGGCGGCGGCGTCGATCTTCAGCTCATTCGAGCCGAGCTGTACGCCGGAGCGGGTCTTGCGCGTCACTGCGGTCTGGATGGCCTCAAGGGGACGCGGATCGGCCACGGGGGCGTCGGAACTCATCGTGACGGGGAGTGCGGCTGCCACGAATTCACCCAGGGGGTTGAAGCGCTCCCCCGGGCTGCCGATCGCGTCCAGCACGCCAGGGCCCCAGTTGAAGTAGTGCTGGGGCTGGTTGACCGGAAGGATACCGAGGCAGGCCATCTGGGTAATCTGCTCGGGCGTGGGCAAGCCGCAGTGCTCAATTCGGTGGCGGTGGTCCGCCCGAGGCGAGACGGCAGTGGCTTCCGTCACGGCGTCGATTACGAGCTGGATGGCCGTGGGCGACTGCGCGTGGGTGGCCGTTTGCAGCCCGGCGCTGTGGGCCTTGACCACCAGCGCACGATATTCGGCAGGCTCATGGTAGAGCGAGCCGGTGCGGCAGGGGTCGTCGCGGTAGCCCTCTGGGAAGTAAGCCGTCCAGCCGCCCAGGGTTCCGTCGGCGTAAAGCTTGATGCCCGCGAAGGACAACAGTGAATCGCCGAAGCGGTCCACCAGGCCCAGCTGCAGGACTTCATCCAGAAGGCTGGAGAGGAAGTAGGCGTTGATGCGGGTCACCAGCTCCCCGCGCTCCACCAGGTCAAGGTAGGCCGCGAATTCGCGCTTGGTGACCTGGGCATCCCCGATCATGGTCACGCCGTGACTGAGGAACTCCCGCTGGGCATGGAGCAGCTGACTCCGGTGCTGTTCCTTACTGTCCGCCAGGTGGAAGTTGGGTCCATGGTGGCCGAGCTTCACTCCGTCCTGGCCCGTGAGGATATCGCAGGCGGCATCGGAGAGCTCACCGGTCAGCTCGCCGTCGGAGTCGCGGAAGAAGGTGCCACCCGGAGGGTTGGGGGTGTTCGAGTCGATCCCGGCGGTGTCCAGGATAAATGAGTTCACGACTCCGCCATGGCCACTGGCGTTCATGACGTAGACCTCGCGGGTGTTGCAGACCGTGTCCAGTTCCTGTCGGCTCGGGTGTCGTTGCTCGGCCAGGTTGCGGTGCTCATACCCGTAACCTCGGATCGGACCGTCGCCGGGGTTGTCCACCACGGCCCGTGCCAGGCGTTCGAGCATGGTCGGGATGTCAGGCGCGGCCTCCGGCCCGCAGTCCACCCATGACAGCAGCTGTCCATACATCAGCGGGTGGGCATGCGGGTCCACGAACCCGGGGAGCAGCGGGCGGCCCTGGAGGTCGACGACCTCCAGGGCCGACGTGCTGAGCTGCAGGGCCGCAGAGCGGCATTCCCCGGGAGTCCCGACGGCGGCGATACGGTTTCCGATCACCAGCATCGCTTCTGCGATGGAATCCTCGGAGTCGACCGTGATGATGGGGCCGCCCAGGAACAGGGTTGCCGGCGGTGCTGCTGCGGGTGACTTTTGGGAAGTCGGGAATGGCATGGAGGTGACCTTTGCGTGTAGGAGTAGTGCGGTACCGCTGCGAGCCAGCCCGCATTCAGCCCGTGGATTCTTCGAGAACCTCAGCTCACGGTGATGATTCGGCGGGCCGTAGTGCCGCGACTGCAACCCCGAGTCGCCGGACACCTTCGACCAGCGCGTCCTCCGTCTCGAAGGAGAAGGCCACTCGCAGCTGGTTGGCGCCGGCGGGCTCTGCGAAGAACGCGCTGCCGGGGATGAACACCAGGCCGGCCGCGATGGCCGGCTGGAGCAGCGCGTCCGCCGACAGCCCGGCGGGAAGGGTGATCCAGGTGAAGAACCCGC
>JBDTAA010000146.1:0-3371 GCA_039924805.1 Cryobacterium sp. | reverse complement strand
CGAGCCCGAGGAGTTCCTCCTCGACGGCGCCGCCGTACCCCTCCTTCTGCGGGTCTCCGTGCAGCCCGCCGGAGATCGCGTACTCCTCCTCTGGCGAGAGCACGAGGCGCTTGCGTCCGTACAGGGCGAAAATGACGAGCATGACGATGTAGACCACGGCGATCGCGGCAATGGCCGGCCGGGCCGGCTCATTGATGAAGAACCCGATGAAGATCGCCAGTGAGAGCACACCGCCGATGATCGCGCCGGGAACGCCCCAGGGGCTCCGGTACGGTCGGCTCGCGTTCGGGAACTTCTTCCGCAGGATCAGGAACGAGACCATCTGCAGCACGTAGGCGATCACGGCACCCCACACGGCGATGTTCAGGACGATAGCGCCGGCAACGCCGTCTGCGCCGCCGAGTGTGTCCACGAGCACGAGCGCCACGAATCCGATGACCGCACCGACCAGCAAGGCGACCGCGGGGGTCTGGCGCTTGCCGGTGAGGGAGAGGAACTTCGGGTAGTAGCCGGCCCGCGAGAGCGAGTACATGTTGCGACCGTAGGCGAACATGATCCCCTGCAGCGACGCGAGCAGCCCGATCAGGGCGAAGAGGGCGAGCGCGGCCGCTGCCTGGTCGCCGACGATGGCGCGGAAGCCGTCGAGGAGGGGCTCGCCCGACTCTGCGGTCTTGGAGGCGCCGACGATGCCCGTGTTCAGGAACAGCACCAGCAGACCCGTGACGATCAGGGTGGTGCGGGCGATAAGTCCGGCCTTGGGGATGTCACGGACGGGGTCGTGCGCCTCTTCTGCGGCGAGCGGGAGTTCTTCGATGCCGAGGAAGAACCACATCGCATAGGGAAGCGCGAACAGGATCGGGATCACACCGTGCGGCAGGAACGACGACTGGCCGGGGTCTGGGGCGATGTCGAAGAGGTTGTCCCAGCTGAACAGCCCGGAGAGTGCCGCCATTGCCGAGAAGACGAGCAGGATGGCGATCGAAAGGATGGCCACGATGATGGCGAATTTGAAGGAGATGGCTGCGCCGGCGGAGTTGAGCCCGATGAACACCGCATAGAGGATCACCCACCAGAGCGGGGCGGGCAGCGAGAAGCCGAGCAGCTCGCTGGTGATGCCATCCGCGTAGGCCGCAGAGAAGTAGACGATGACCGCGGTGGTGGCGACGTATTCGATCGTCTCGGCCAGGCCGGTGACGAAGCCGCCCCACGGCCCCATCGCCGCTCGGGCGAAGGAATAGGCGCCTCCCGTGTGCGGCATGGCCGAGGCCATCTCACCGATGCTGAAGATCATGCCGTAGTACATGAAGATCAGCAGGGCAAAGGCGATCAGCATTCCTCCGAAGCCGGCGAAGCCGATGCCGAAGTTCCAGCCGGAGAAGTCCCCCGAGATGACCGCTGCCACGGCGAGGCCCCAGAGGCCCCAGATCCCGGCGGTGCGTTTGAGGGTGCGCTTCTCGAAATACCCCGCCTCGGCCGTGGTGTATTTCACCCCGGAGACGTTCAGCGTGTCTTTGGACATTCTGTTTCCTTTGCGCTCTGGTTGCACGCCGACGGGTCGGGCACACAACACTGTGAGAATCCTTGCGATGACTATACGGGAATCAATGGTTGATGACGAGACATAAACAGCACTATTTTTCGATCCCACTGCCACAATTCTGGCGAGACCTTCACCTCTTTTGTGGTCTAATGGTTGGAAAGCGCACCATTTGACTGGCTCAATGAGGAGAAGTTCATGACACCCCGCTCCGGAAACCTCACGCTCGATGAATTGACGGCAGACGTCGCAACGGGTGCGATCGACACGGTCCTCGTGGCCTTCACCGACATGCAGGGCCGCCTGGTGGGCAAACGCCTCTCGGCCAGGCTCTTCCTCGAGGATGCGGCCTCTCACGGTGCGGAGTGCTGCACCTACCTGCTCGCCGTCGACGTGGACATGAACACGGTCGACGGCTACGCCATGTCGAGTTGGTCGCGTGGATACGGCGACATGGTCATGCTGCCCGACCTGGCCACCCTGCGCCGCGCGCCGTGGCTTCCGGGAACCGTGCTCGTCACCGCCGACCTCCAGTGGCACGACGAGTCACCCGTAGCGCCCTCCCCGCGTCAGATCCTCAAGGCCCAGCTCGAGCGGCTCGCCGACCGTGGCCTGGATACCTTCGTCGCGACCGAGCTCGAATTCATCGTCTTCGATGACGGTTACCGGGAGGCCTGGAAGAAGGGCTACCGCGACCTGTCCACGGCGAGCGACTACAACATCGACTACAACGTGCTGGCCTCGACCAGGATGGAGCCGCTGCTCCGCGACATCCGAAACGGCATGGACGGCGCCGGCATGTACTGCGAGGGCGTCAAGGGTGAATGCAACCTCGGCCAGCAGGAAATCGGCTTTCGGTACGCCTCAGCGCTGGACACCTGCGACAACCACTCGATCTACAAGAACGGCGCAAAGGAAATCGCCGACGCGCACGGCAAGAGCCTCACCTTCATGGCGAAGTACGACGAGCGCGAAGGCAACAGCTGCCACATCCACATCAGCCTCCGTGGAGCGGACGGCACCGCGGTTTTCGCCGATAAGGATGCCGAACACGGCATGTCGAAGATGTTCCGTCACTTCATCGCCGGCCAGCTCGCCATGATGCGTGAGCTGACCCTCTTCTCCGCGCCGAACATCAACTCCTACAAGCGTTATGTGCCGGGCAGCTTCGCCCCCACCGCGCTGGCCTGGGGCCTGGACAACCGCACCTGCGCGCTGCGTGTGGTTGGCCAGGGCCTCGGTATGCGCGTCGAGAACCGCGTGCCGGGCGGAGATGTCAACCAGTACCTGGCGGTCAGCGCCCTCATCGCGGCGGGACTGCACGGAATCGACAACGAGCTCGAGCTCGAGGACGCCTACGAGGGCAACGCGTACACGAGTGACGTCGCCCGCGTGCCGGCCACTCTGCGGGAAGCCGCGGAGCTGTTCGCGGCATCGACATTCGCCCGCGACGCGTTCGGCGACGAGGTGGTCGACCACTACCTCAACAACGCCGCGATCGAATTGGCGGCCTACGACTCCGCCGTGACCGACTGGGAAAAGGTGCGCGGCTTTGAGCGTCTCTGATCGACCCGTTATCGGCCTGACCACATACCTCGAACAGGCACAGACCGGGGTCTGGGATGTTCCGGCGGCGTTCCTGCCCAAGTCATACTTCGAGGCCGTCACGCGGGCGGGTGGCATCGCGGTGCTGCTGCCGCCCCAGCCGGTCAGCCCCGAGATCGCCGCCCGCGTGCTCCAGGGCCTCGATGGATTGATCATCACCGGCGGCAAGGACCTCAACCCGGCGCGATACGGCCAGGAGGCGCACCCGGCCACGGACGAGCCACGGCTC
>JBDTAA010000145.1:0-4825 GCA_039924805.1 Cryobacterium sp. | reverse complement strand
CACCGGTGCGCAGCCAGCCACCGGGCAGGAGGGTCTTAGCTGTCTCCTCCGGGTTGTTCCAGTAGCCCTGGAAGACCTGCGGGCCCTTCAGGAGCAGCTCCCCCGGCGCGCCCGGCGGCACCTCGACGGTCGGGTCGTCCAGGTCGACGACCTTCATCGTGGTCGACGGAAACGGCACGCCGATCGTGCCGGTGCGCCTGGTGGGGTGGAACGGATTACCCAGTGCGACCGGGGACGACTCGGTCATGCCGTATCCCTCCACCAGCAGGCCGCCCGACACGGATTCCCACAGCCCAACGACACGGTCCGGCAGGTTCATGGCGCCCGAGATACAGAACCTGCACGAGCGCAGCGAGATCCCCTTCTCCTTCGCCGCCAGTGCGGTTCGTTCGTAGATCGGCGGAACCGCGCAGAAGACCGTCGCGGGAGACTTCTTCATGGCGGCGAGAACCAGGTCGACGTCGAACTTGGGAAAGAGCACGAGCAGGCCCTGCTTGTGGATGCCATATGTGAGGTAGAGGGTCATGCCGAACGCGTGGAACATCGGCAGGATCGCGTAGAAAATCTCCCTGCGATACTCCGCGCCGTGCATCCAGGCCTCCCCCTGAAGGGCGTTGGAGTGCAGGTTGAAATGGGTGAGCATGGCCCCCTTGGGCCTCCCGGTCGTGCCGGAGGTGTACTGGATGGCGGCCAGGTCGGTCACCGACGGTCGCGGATGCCCCGCATCGATCGGACCGTGGCTGAACAGGTCGTGCCAGGGCGTCGTTCCGGGTGCGGGGCCGGTCAGCGCCTCGCGGGACGCGCGCAGGCTCCGCACCGGCAGGTGCAGGGCGAGGCGCTTGATAGCGGGGAACGCGTGCAGAAGGTTGACCGAAACGACGTGGTCGATCTCGATGTCGGCCGGAAGGGAACGCACGGACGCTGCGGCCTTGTCCCAGGCGATGACGATGCGGGCCTGGTGGTCTTCGAACTGGTGGCGGAGTTCCCGGGAGGTGTAGAGCGGATTGTGCTCCACCACCACCGCGCCCAGTCGCAGCACCGCGTAGAACGCGACGACGTGCTGCGGGCAGTTGGGCAGGATGAGGGCCACCCGGTCCCCCGCCCGCACACCCAGGAGGCGCAGGCCCTCCGCCGCCCGGTCGATCTGCTCGCCGAGCTCCGTGTAGGTGGTGCGGCGCCCGAAGAACTCCATCGCCGGATTGGGGCCGGCGTCGGCCACCGATCGCTCCAGCATGGCGACGAGCGACTCCGTTGGCAGGTCGATCTCGGCGGGGACGCCCGGCTGGTAGTTCTTCAGCCACGGCACGTCCACAGGGTTCGACATGAACCCATCATGCCGGAACCGCTCCCCCGCGCCGGTCGGCGCGAGGGAGTTTCGCCTCGCCTGCTTCGGGAAGCGCCGCTACTTGAGGATGCGAATGAGCTTCTTGTTGGCGAACTCCGCCATGCCGAAGCGTCCCATTTCGCGTCCGAATCCGGACCGCTTGACCCCGCCGAACGGAAGCTCGGCGGCGTCGAGGAGCGAACCGTTAATGAACACCATCCCCGCGTCGATCTGGTCGGCGACCCGCAGGGCCTGCTCCGGATCGGTGGTGAACAGGTAGGAACCCAGGCCGTACGGGGTGTCGTTGGCCACCAGCAGTGCCTCTGCCTCATCCTGCACGCGGTAGATGGCGGCGACCGGGCCGAAGAACTCTTCCCGGTAGGCGTCGCTCGTCGGCGGGACGTCGGTGAGGACGGAGGGCGAGAAGAAGGCACCGTCGCGCTGCCCACGCAGGGCTACTGTTGCGCCCTGGGCCTCGGCACGCTGAAGCTGCTCCTCGAGGCCCTCGGCGGCCCCGAGAGATGAGAGCGGGCCGAGCGTGGCATCCGCCGACGTGGGGTCCGCGGGGACGGTGCC
This sequence comes from Cryobacterium sp., assembly GCA_039924805.1. GTDB lineage: Bacteria > Actinomycetota > Actinomycetes > Actinomycetales > Microbacteriaceae > Cryobacterium. Next base: position 2,925 of record JBDTAA010000145.1, on the reverse strand, counting down.
GACTGCCTTCGCTGTGAAAGCGGCCAGGAAGTCGTCGAAGAGGCCGTCGATGACGATGAAGCGCTTGGCCGCGTTGCAGGACTGGCCCGAGTTGTCCAGGCGAGCGTCGACGGCCGCGTCGACGGCTTCGTCGAGGTTGTCCGTGCTGAGCAGGATGAACGGGTCGGATCCGCCCAGTTCGAGCACGACCTTCTTGAGGTTGCGGCCGGCGACCTCCGCGACTGCGGCGCCGGCGCCCTCCGAACCGGTCAGTGAAACGCCCAGGACGCGGGGGTCCGGGATGATGATGTCGGCGATCTGGCCGCTCGTGGCGTACAGGTTGCGGTAGGTGCCATCCGGGAAGCCGGCATCCGTGAAGATCTGTTCGATGGCGGCGGCCGACTCGGGGCACTGCGAAGCATGCTTGAGCAGGATCGTATTGCCGAGCACAACGTTCGGGCCGGCGAATCGGGCGACCTGGTAGTAGGGGAAGTTCCACGGCATGATCCCGAGGAGCACGCCCAGCGATGCACTGCGCACGAAGGCCGAGCCTTCGCCGCCGAGCAATTCGATCGGCTCGTCGGCCAGAATCGTCTCGCCATGGGTGGCGTAGTACGAGTAGATGTCCGCGGAGAAGTCGACCTCGCCGAGGGCCTGCTCGAGGGGCTTGCCCATCTCGCGCACGATGAGCTCGGCCAGGTGCTCGCGTCGCTCGGAGTGCAGGTCGGCGACTCGCTGCATGAGGGCCGCACGTTCGGCAACCGACGTGCCGCGCAACTCGCTGTGGGCACGATCCGCTGCCCCGATGGCGTCGACCACATCATCGTCCGTTGCCAACGGGAAGCTCGATCCCTTCACACCGGTGGCGGGGTTGGTGACGACGTATTTGCTCATGGTGAATTGCTCCTGTAGGTGTCTTCGTTAACGCCAACCGAGAGTGGGCCCCACTCTCGCGTGCCTATAGTCTGCCGCAGTCTTGGCGAGTTGGCGTACGGCGCGTCATTGCGGTTGGCGTTCCCGGCTCAGGTGAGGGCTAGGCCTGGTTCCAGGTGGCCAACACGTTGGGGAGCGTCGTTCCGAGCGCCAGCGCCGCCGCCGCTCCCGCGACCTCACGGCGTCGCCGGGTGAACGGATCCAGCCGCGCCAAGCGCCGAGGATCGGTCAGGTCGGCGATGCACGCGAGCTTCACCGCGAGGGCGATCGGGTCGGCGAGGATGAAATGAGAGGCGATGCCCTCCGATTCCTCGAGGGGAGGCGCGAACGCGGCGACGGCCATCACGAGCCGGTTGGGAAGAAAAACACGAACATCAGCGAAGGTGGCGACCGAATGCGCGAGGGTGTCGTGGAGCAGGGCCACGATCCTGGTGTCCTCGCTGCCGAGGGCCGCCATCACCCGCAGCGGATGCTCGATCGAGGGTTCTCCGAACTCACCGGAATGTCCGGCGTAGGCAACCCGGGCGAACGCAATGGCGTCGGCCTGCAGCGTTCGGGAGGCGATCTGGCGGTGTGCGCGCTGGTACGGGTTGCTGCGGGTCTGGGGAATCACGGCCATGAGCGCATCCTCTAATCGGGCTGCGAATCATCGGTCCGCAGGGTATTCCAACTGTGGTGATGCCCCACCTTAGGTGGCAGCCTTCGTCTCGGACCAGGGGCAGATATGTGTGCCAGCATCTGATATGAGGCATCCTCGAATCAGATCTTTGACCTCTCGGCGGGTGCGACATCCCAGAAGAACTGGTCGACGCCGTCCCGGCCGGTAATCATCAGGCCGTTGTCCGTGGCGTAGTCCTCGACGGTGCTGTCGAGCTCGTCCACGATGCGATCGAAGAGAATGTCGTATTCCTCCGAATCGAAGGTGAACTCCTCCGCCGGAATGACATCACTGGCCGCCAGCCGCAGCACTTCCGTGTACTGGTCGTCCTCGTCGACCGTGTTGATCACGGCGACGCTGTCCGCGGTCAGGAAGTCCCCCTCGTCCGTTTCAGTGACGCCGATGAAGTACGCGGTGATCCGTGTGACCGTCATTGTGGCCCTCCTCTGTCTCGACGAACCCCGCACCTGGCTTGTGCTGATGCTATGCCGTTGCCCGGCTTGCACCATACCCCGGGGGGTATTAGTCTGGAGGAGAAGATCCCCTCCGGGACCCCTTCAACACCGACCTCCGAGAAACCGACCTCCACGAGGGAGAAACCATGCTCATTGAGCGAATCTATGACGAGGACCTCGCCCAGGCCAGCTACCTGATCGGCTGCCAGCGCAAGGGTGAGGCGGTCGTCATCGACCCCCGCCGAGACATTGGCGTCTACCAAACGGTGGCGGCGGCGAACGGCATGACAATCGTCGCCGTCACCGAAACCCACATCCACGCCGACTACCTTTCGGGCACCCGCGAGCTCGCGGCCGCCACCGGCGCCACGATCTACGTCTCCGCAGAGGGCGGAACGGACTGGCAGTACGACTTCGAGGGCGAGCGGCTGCACGACGGCGACGCGATAACCATCGGCAACATCACGGTCAGGGCAGTGCACACCCCGGGCCACACCCCAGAGCACCTCTCGTTCCTCGTCACCGACGGCGCGTTCAGCGACCAGCCCGGCTACCTGCTCTCGGGCGACTTCGTCTTCGCCGGGGACCTGGGCCGTCCGGACCTGTTGGACGAGGCGGCCGGCGGCGTAGACACGCGCTTCGTCGGGGCGAAGCAGATGTTCGCCAGCCTCCGGGACAGGTTCGTCACCCTGCCCGACTATGTGCAGGTTCACCCCGGCCACGGCGCGGGAAGCGCCTGCGGCAAAGCCCTCGGCGCCGTCCCGTCCTCCACGGTCGGCTACGAACGCCTGTTTTCATGGTGGGGGCCGTACCTCGCCGCCAACGACGAGGAAGGCTTCATCCGCGAACTGCTCGACGGACAGCCCGACGCACCCGCCTACTTCGGCCGGATGAAGCGCC
>JBDTAA010000144.1:0-3193 GCA_039924805.1 Cryobacterium sp. | reverse complement strand
TGCCCGGCGCGCTCGATCCCGAGGCGCGCTCGAGCCTTCGGGTCTTCGACGCCGTGCGGGAGGCCGTTCTGGCCCTGGCCCCCCGGCCGCCCCGGCCGCTCGCGATCTCCATCGACAGCAGCGCGCTCTCCAGGGGAGGCCACAAGCTGGGGTTGGGGTCGAGCGCCGCCGTCGCCGCCGCGCTGACCGCCGCACTGGCCACCGCACTGAAGCTCGATCTCGACCGGGAGGCTCTGTTCCGCCTCGCCGACGCGGCGCATCGCAGCGCGCAAGGCGGCGTCGGCAGCGGCGGCGACGTTGCGGCGAGCGTCTACGGCGGACTGATCGGCTACACCCGGGGTGCCATCCCCGTGCCGCTCGACTGGCCGGAGGAGTTGACCATCATGGCCGTGGTCACCGGCGAGGGATCGTTGACAACACACCTGGTGGGCCGTGTGGCCGACTACGCCGCCAAGGAACCGGCCCAGCACCGGACGGATGTGGCCCGCCTGTCGAGCCTCGCCGAGCGGGCTGAGGCCACCCTGGCCGATCCCGACGCCTTCCTGCGGCTGGCCAACGACTACTTCACCGCCCTCACCCGGCTCGACGCCCATGCCCTGGCCGGCATCGTGAGCGAGCGTCACCAGGAGTTGCACGAAGTGGCGAAACGAGAAGGCGGCGCCTTCAAGACATCCGGAGCCGGCGGCGGAGACGTTGGCCTGGTGTTCAGCCACCGCGGGGAGCCCGCTCAGCGACTCGCCGGCGCCCTCGCCCGGGCCGGGGCCACGGTCGTTCCCCTCGGCTTTCTCGCCGAGGGCCTGCAGGGAGAATCCACATCATGAGCCGGTCTCGCATCCCAGGCTTTTATCAGCTGTCGGTCGACAAACGACTCCGGCTCCTGCACGAACGCGGGGTGCTGGACGACACCGATTACGCCGCCCTGCGCGACGGAACGTACTCCCTCGACGTGGAGACCGCCGACCGGCTGATCGAGAATGTCATTGGCGTGTTTTCGATGCCGATGGGACTCGGCCTGAACTTCCAGATCAACGACGCCGATTACCTCGTGCCCATGGTCGTCGAAGAACCGTCGATCGTCGCCGCCGTGAGCTCCACGGCGAGACTGGTACGGCAGGCCGGCGGTTTCACGAGCATCGCCGACGAGGCGATGCTCATCGGCCAGATCCAGGTGGTCGATGTGCCAGCGCCCGAACGTGCGCGTTCGGCCCTGCTCACTCGCTCCGAGGAGATCCTGACGCTGGCCAATGGCGCACACCCGAACATGGTGGCGCGCGGCGGTGGCGCCAGCGGCATCGAGGTGTTCCTCCGCGGCACGACGGCGCATAACGGCGAGCTGCTCGTCGTGCACCTCGCCGTGGACACCCGGGATGCGATGGGCGCCAACCTCGTCAACTCGATGTGCGAACTAATCGCCCCGCTGGTCGAGGAGATCACCGGGGGCCGGGTCTTCCTGCGCATTCTTTCGAACCTCACCGACCGGGCCCTGGTGCTCGCCCGCGCCGTCATTCCCCACGAGCTGCTGGCTACCGGGGACTTCGCCGGTGAACGGGTACGCGACGGGATCGTGCTCGCGAACGAGTTCGCCGCGATGGACGTCTACCGCGCGACCACGCACAACAAGGGCATCATGAACGGCATCGACGCCGTCGCAATCGCCACGGGCAACGACTGGCGGGCAATCGAAGCCGCCGCCCACGCGTACGCCGCACGCGGCGATCGCTACGCGCCGCTCACCGCGTGGAGCGCCAACGAAAACGGCGAGCTCGTCGGCGAGCTGACCATCCCGCTGAAGGTGGGAACTGTCGGCGGCCAGGTGGAGTCGAACCCGGCCGTGCGGCTGGCCCACACCATTCTCGGCGTCTCCTCCGCCCGCGAACTGGCCGAGGTGATGGCGGCGGTCGGCCTCGCCCAGAACCTGGCCGCACTCAAGGCGCTGTCCACCAACGGCATCCAGCACGGTCACATGCGGCTGCATGCCCGCGCGGTGGCGGTCGCCGCCGGGGCGCGCGGAACCCGGTTCGATGAGGTCGTCGAACGGCTACTCGCCGACGGTCGGATCAAGGTCTGGAAGGCGCGTCAGATCATGGAGTCCATCGAGGGGGCCGACGAGCGCGCCGAAACCACTGAAACCGTGGGACCCGTGGCGCCGCCCGCCCCGGACGCCCCGTCCACCCCGGACTCCCCGTCCACCGGCGCCCTGCCCGCCGGGCCCGGCGCCCACGTCGGGTACGGCAAGATCATCCTGTTGGGCGAGCATTCCGTCGTGTACGGCCACCACGCGATCGCCGCGCCGATCGGCCTGTCGGTCCGGGCGGAGGTCACCACGGGATTGTCGTCGAGCGAGCCCGTCATCGCCGACCGGGACGCCGATGGGGCGGTTCGCGAACCTCTCCGGGAGGACCTCTCCCATCGGGTGGCGGCCCTGGTCACGGAGCGCCTGGGCGTGCCGGCCGAGGGCTTGCGCGTCGACGTGTTCTCCGACCTGCCCCGAGCGAGCGGCCTGGGCGCCTCCGCCGCATTCGCTGTGGCCGTGATCCGCGCGGTCGCTGACACCTTCGACCTTCGCGTCAGTGACGCGGAGGTGTCGAGTCTCGCCTTCGAATGCGAACGCATCGTGCACGGCACGCCGTCGGGCATCGACAACACCGTTTCGACCTTCGGACGACCGATCCTGTTCCGGAAGCCCGATGCCGGTGCGCCCGAAGTCCGCGAAATCATCACCCCCAACCCGATCCCGATCATCATCGGCCTCACCGGCGTCAATTCACTCACCTCGCACACCGTCGGACTGGTGCGCACCGCCTGGCAGCGGAATCCGACGCTCTACGATCCGATCTTCACGCAGATCGACGGGCTGGTTCTGGCCGGCGTCGACGCCCTCCGACGCGGCGACATCGCCCAGCTCGGCGAGCTGATGAACATCAACCAGGGGTTGCTCAACGCCCTGCAGGTGTCGAGCCCGGAGCTCGAGGAGCTCGTTTCGATCGCTCGGCGGGCAGGCGCGCTCGGCGCGAAGCTAACCGGCGGCGGAGGCGGGGGCGCCATGATCGCCGTCGCCGAACCCGGCGGCACCGAACCGATCATGGCCGCCATGCGCAACGCCGGCTACACCACGTTTCTGACCGAGATTCGCTAACGTTTCGGGGCTCGGCAGGGTTCGGGGTTCGTCCCGGTCCGACCGGGATAGCCGTCC
>JBDTAA010000143.1:0-8154 GCA_039924805.1 Cryobacterium sp. | reverse complement strand
CTCCCCGGGGGGACCGACCTGGTCGGCACCGCTATCGGCATAGACACGCAGGGCCGGTTGATCGTGGAGGACCAGGTGAATGGGGAGCTGCAGGCTGTCGCAGCCGGCGATGTGACCCACCTACGGTATTAATGGTTATATGACGAAAAGTGCAGGAGCGGGTCACGCTTCGCGAGCGGCGATGCCCTGGGCCACCGGCCCCCAGGGCAGCGGGCCCCGGTCGACGACGCCCCCCGCGGTTGCCGCACCCCCGGCCGAACGGGTCGTCGCCCGCCTCCGCCCGCACGCGAGGAGGCTGTTCTGGCCCACGCTGCTGCTCATCGCCGTCTGCGGTGCCACCGGGTACTTCTACGGCAGCCTGGCGGAGGCCTGGCAGAACATCGCCCTGATCGTGGGCGCGGCGGCGGCGATCGTGCTGCTCTGGCTGTTGCCCCTCGTTTCCTGGCTGAACCGTCGCTACACGATCACGACCCGGCGGATCATTTTTCGTCATGGCCTCTTCGTGCGCACCCGTCAGGAATTGCTGCACAGCCGCGGCTACGACGTCACCGTCCGTCAGAGCTGGTTGCAGTCCGCCTTCCGCTCCGGCGACGTGCTGGTCAACTCCGGGCTGGAGCACCCGCTGGTGCTGAAGGATGTGCCGGGCGCCATCCTCGTGCAGCAGGTGCTGCACGACCTGATGGACGAGTCGCAGACCGTCATGGGGTCACGGCGCCAGGAGCAGACCGCGCACGCCGACCAGCCCCCGTGGGCCGCTCGCTGAACGCTCGCGACGCTAGGAGGTTGGCGTCAGGACAGGCCGGCGCTCGTCCGACTCGGCGCGGCTGCGGCCAGGGGCGAAGACCCAGTAACGGTAGAGCGTGAACCGGAAGACGGCCCCGAGGCCGAGGCCGATGATGTTCGAGGAGATGTTGTCGGCGATCACGCTCGTGTAGCCGAGCACGTAGTGGCTGATCCACAGGCAGAGCAGCCCGATCCCCATCCCGGCCAGGCTGACGGCGAAGAACTCGATGCCCTCACGCACGGCCCGTGACTGGCGGGCGTTGCCGAAGGTCCAGAAGCGATTTCCGATCCAGTTGGCGATGATGGCCAGCAGGGTGGACACGATCTTCGCGTAGATCGGACCGGCGTGAACCTGCTCCGGATCGAAGATCGTGCTCCGCAGCAGGTTGAACACGCTGACGTCGACCGCGAAACCGACCAGGCCCACCGCACCGAACTTGCCGACCTGGCCTGCGAGGCTGAGGAATCGGCTCTGGCTGAGCTCGTTTGTCGTCATTGGTCCGTCCGGGCTGTGTGTACGAGGGTGAAACGTGAGCGAGGATAGAACTCAGAGTTCCGAAGTCTACGCGCGGACGGGACCGCAGGCTGAGAGTTGACTTTGAGACCGATACGAGTACGCGCAGGAAAAGGTGGAGACATGGGCACGACTGTTGGCGTCATCGGCGGAGGCCAGCTCGCACGGATGATGATCCCCGCGGCGGTGAACCTCGGCATCGATATTCGGGTGCTCGCGGAGGACGACGGAATGTCGGCCGCGCTCGCCGCCGTCGAGATCGGCGATTACCGCAACCTCGACATCGTGCTCGCCTTCGCCGAAACGGTCGACGTGATCACCTTCGACCACGAACACGTACCGCAGGAGATCCTGCGGGAGCTGGTCGGGCGCGGTGTTTCCGTGCACCCCGGTCCCGACGCGCTGGTGTACGCGCAGGACAAGATCCAGATGCGTCGGCGCCTCACCGAGCTGGGGCTGCCGGTTCCCGACTGGGCTGCCGTCGAGAACACCGAGCAGCTGGCCGAGTTCCTGGCCGCCCACGGCGGCCGCGCCGTTCTCAAGACCCCCCGCGGCGGCTACGACGGCAAGGGGGTGCGCATGGTGAGCCACGCCCACGAGGCCGATGACTGGTTCGCGGCGCTCGCCGAGGATGCCAACGGCGGCGCCCTGCTGGTGGAGGAACTCGTGGAGTTCCGCCGCGAGCTCGCCCAGCTGGTCGCGAGGCGCCCGTCGGGCGAAACCCGCACCTGGCCAGTCGTCGAGACCGTGCAGCGAGACGGCGTGTGCGCCGAGGTGATCGCCCCGGCGCCGCAGTCGCCCGGGCTCCTCGTGGACGTGGCGGCCGAGATCGGCCTGGCCATCGCCGACGGGCTCGGCGTGACGGGCGTGCTCGCCGTCGAACTGTTCGAGACGACGGATGAGCGGGTGCTGATCAACGAGCTGGCCATGCGCCCGCACAACAGCGGCCACTGGTCGATTGAAGGGTCCACGACCAGTCAGTTCGAGCAGCACCTCCGCGCGGTGCTCGATCTTCCCCTCGGCGATACGAGTGCGCGCGAACCGTGGTCGGTCATGGTGAACATTCTCGGCGGACCGTCGACGGGCTCGCTCGCCGACCGCTACCCGGCCGCGTTCGGGGCGCATCCGGGCGTGAAGGTGCACAACTACGGCAAGGCACCCCGGCCGGGACGGAAGGTCGGTCACGTCACTGCAATCGGCGATGATCTCGACGAGGTCGCCTACCAGGCGCGGGCGACCGCCGCCTACTTCCAGGACTGACGGGCCGGTCGGGGCCGGTCAGAGCCGGTCGAGGATGGCCCTCATCCGTTGGCCGTCCGCCGACGCCGACGCGTTCCGGAGCGCCCACTCGTAGCCGCGCAGCGCCTGCTCGCGGATCATTTCGTGGTGCTCGAGCAGCCGGCGGAGGTTCTCGTAGACCTCGTCGGCCCGAGTGACGACCCAGGCCTCGTTCGCGCCGGCCTCGAGGTCTGTCTCGATGCGTTCGTCGGCGCTGGTGAGCAGCGCGCAGCACCGGGCCATGGATTCTATTCCGAGCACGCCGGGGACGAAGGCGTAGAACTGGTTCAGCACGATGTGGGCCTCTGACAGCGCCGCGACGACCTCGGTGTTGGACACGCCGGTGAGCTCGCGGTAGTCGAAGACGAAGCCGTCGGCCCGGAGCCGCTCGATCGCGCTCCGCACGTGCGGCGTCCCCTTGAGCAGCGGCTTCGATGGGGCATGCACGATGACCGGGCGGTCCATGGTCTCGAACTTCTCCGTCAGGCGGCTGAAGCCCTCGTCGGGGTAGAAGTACAGGAACGGTTCGGTGCGGCGCTTCAGATACGAGAGCTGGTCCACCCGCACGGAGAAGATCGCGTCCGCGAATCTGTCGGCGACGCGCGCACGGTCCCGCCTTGCCGTCTCGTACTCCTCGAGCCCGAAGACCGGGTTCACCTCCACGAGGTGCGTGGCGATGTTGGGCGTGCCCATTGTGGCCTCGAGCTCCTTCATCAGCCGCGGCGAGCGGATGTCGTTGCCGGTGAAGTAGCAGACGATCTTGCCGCCGTGCTTCTTCACGAATTCGAACTCGAACTCGCGCTGGTCGACCTGGTCCTGCAGGAACCCGGCAGACCCGACATAGATGAAGCCCCGCGCGCGGTGCAGTAGCCAGGCCAGCGCCAGCGGGCCGCCGAAGAGCCGCCGGTATTTCGCGATGCGGCTGGAGTCGCGCTGGATGGTGAGGTCGTAGTCAACGCTATAGAACGCGTGCTCCTTGTGCACCACCGAATACGACCCGGGAACGGCCCCGGAGATGTGCGACACCATGAGGGCGATCTCTTCGGTGCCGACCACCCAGGAGACGGTCCGTCGCAGCATCGACACCGGTTTCAGCAGCCAGTACGCCGCCGTGAGGAGACGCTTCTGGCGTTCGAAAACGAGGGTGGACGGTGAATCCACGGTCAGGACCGAACCGCCGCGATGCTGTCGGCGAGCATCTCCGTGATGAGATCCAGGTCGGCGTCGGTCAGTTGCGGGTACAGCGGAAGGGTGAGGGCCTGGTTGTGTGCCCTGGTCGACTCGGGGAGCGCAGCATCGGCGATTCCGAAGCGGTCGCGGAAGTAGGGCTGCAGGTGCATGCCGTAGGTGCCGAGGGTGGTCTCGATGTCGCGGGATTTCATCGCGCGGATGACGGCGTCGCGGTCGATGTCGTCATCGAGGAGCACGACATAGGACTGGTACGCATGGCGGATTCCCGCTGGGACAACGGGTGCCCGCACGCCCGCCAGGCCCGCCAGGCGCTCCGTGAGGCCGCCCGCGCGCTCGTGGCGTCCTGTGGTGATGCGGTCGAGCTTGGCCATCTGGGCGACTCCGATGGCCGCGTGCACGTCGCTCAGGCGGTAGTTGTACCCGGCGTCGACGAAACTCATGAACAACTCGCCGCGAACGGCTCCGTGGGTGCGCAGCACCTGGATCCTGTCGCCGAGTTGTTCGTCGTCGGTCATGATCATCCCGCCCTCGCCGGTGGTGATGATCTTGCGGGGGTGGAAGGAGAACACCCCTGCCGTTGCCAGTGAGCCGGCCTGGCGTCCCTTGTAGGTGCCGGCCAGGGCGCAGGCGGCGTCCTCGATGACGGGGAGGCCGTGCCGCCGGGCGATCTCGTTGATCGGATCCATGTCGGCGCAGAGGCCGAAGGCGTGCACCGGCATGATCGCGGTGGTGCGCGGGGTGATCGCGGCTTCGAGCTTGGCCGGGTCGAGGTTGAAGGTGTCGATGTCGATGTCGACGAAGACGGGGATCGCGCCCTGCTGGATCACGGCATTCGCCGTCGCCGGGAAGCTGAAGTCCGGAATGATCACCTCGTCGCCTGGCTTGACGCCGACGGCGTGCAGGGCCAGGTGCAGGCCGGTCGTCGCTGAGCTCGTGGCGTAGGCCCTGCTGGTGCCGACGTAGGAGCCGACCAGGCTCTCGAACTCGGCGGCCCGCGGCCCCTGGGTCAGGAAACCGGATTCCAGCACGGCCGTGACCGCGGCGATTTCGGCGGCATCCGAGATGGGGACATTGAGCCTCACGACAGGACCTTGACGTACCAGTCGACGGTTTTCTTCAGCGACTCGTCACTGAGCGCGGACGGCTGGTGGCCGATGAGCGCGGTCAGCCGGGTGACATCCGCGCAGTGACGACGCACGTCGCCGGGACGGGGGTCGGTGTGGACCACCGGGTGGTCTTCGCGGCCGAGCAGGCTGAGGATGCGCCGCACCAGCTCGTTGACGGAGGTCTCGACGCCGGTGGCGACGTTGAGCACCTTGCCGCGGCAATCGGGGGATGCCTGGATCTGCGCCATCAGTTCGACCGTGTCGCCCACATAGCTGAGGTCACGGGTCTGTTCGCCGTCGCCGTAGATCTCCACCGGGAGCCCGGCGAGAACGCGGCGCACGATGATCGGCACGATGCCGGCATAGGTGCCGGGATTCTGCCGCGGGCCGATGTTGTTGAACGGCCGGATCACCGTTGCGTCGATGTTGAACGTCTGTACGTACGACTCGATGATGTGGTCGGTCGCGGACTTGCTGGCCGCGTACGGGGTGATGGCGTCGTGGGGGTGGTTCTCGTCCATCGGAACGTACCGGGCCGAGCCGTACGCCTCGGAGCTCGACACGTGGATGAACCGGTCGATGAGTCCGCGCCTGGTGATTTCGCAGAACGTCGTGGCGATGCCGACGTTGGTCCTGATGGTCCAGTCCGGGTAGGTGAGCGAGGTGGGCAGCGGGACCATGGCGAGGTCGAAGACCGTGTCGACCTTGTTCGCGGTGACGACGTCCTGCATGGCCGCCAGGTCCGAGGCGTCGACGCGGATGATCTCCAGGTCGGGGCGCGCGGTGAGGGCGTCAGCAAGGTTGTCCAGGTTGCCGAGGAAGAAATTGTCGACGACGGTGATCCGGCTCGGCTCGTCCCGGATGAGCCGGTCGACGAGGTGGCTGCCAATGAATCCGGCGCCGCCCGTGACCAGAATGGACTTGGACCTAACTGACATGCCGAATTCCCAACGCGTAGAGTTTCACAGGATGCACGCGGAAATCCACGTTAGCCACATCATTCTAACAAGGATGATTCGGGCGGCCCCGGAGATTTGGAGACCACCACGGTGACCCAGAACGGCTTTGATCACGGTATTCCGAGCAACCCGTACAATCCGCATGCGTGGATCATCGGGGAGCCCACCATCGGCGACGACGTCTGGATTGGCGCGTTCACGGTCATCGACGCCAGCGGCGGCCTCGAGATCGGCTTCGGATGCGACGTGTCCAGCGGCGTGCAGATCTACACGCACTCGACGGTTGCCCGGTGCGTCACCGATCGAGCGAGCCCGATCGAGCGGGCCGCGACGAGCATCGGCCGCAACGTGCACATCGGCGCCAACGCGATCGTGCTGATGGGCACGACGATCGGCGACCATTCGATCGTCGCCGCCGGCGCCGTCGTGCGGGAATTCACCGAGGCCCCGCCGCACAGCCTCATCGTCGGGGTACCGGCGCGCGTCATCGTGGACGGCGCGCGGAAATTCCAGGACACCGGCACCGGGGGGCGACCGTAGGCGTGTACTGCGGCCTTTAACAGCACGGCGACATAAGATCGTCTCCGTGCCAGAGAACCCCGCAGATCAGACTTCCCCGTCGGACAACGCCGCGAGGCCCCTCGTTGGGGTCGTCATGGGATCCGACTCGGATTGGCCGGTGATGAGCGACGCCGCGCAACTGCTGCGCGACTTCGGTGTCCCGCACGAGGTGCAGGTCGTCTCCGCCCACCGCACACCGGAGAAGATGATCGCGTACGGCAAGAGCGCGCACGAGCGTGGCCTCAAGGTCATCATCGCCGGAGCCGGCGGTGCCGCGCACCTGCCCGGCATGCTTGCCTCCGTCACCACCCTGCCCGTGGTGGGCGTGCCCGTTCCGCTTGGCCGGCTCGACGGGCTCGACTCGCTGCTCTCGATCGTTCAGATGCCGGCCGGCGTGCCCGTTGCAACCGTGTCTATCGGCGGCGCACGCAACGCGGGCCTGATCGCGGTGAAGATCCTCGCCACCGCCGATGACTCCCTGCGCGTGAAGTTGGCCGGCTACGCCGAGGCGCTCGCAGCCCAGGTGGAGCAGAAGAACCTTGACCTCCAAGCCCGGCTATGAGCAGCGCCAGTAGCCCGATACGGTACCCGGATGCCCGTTCAGCCCCGACAATGACGAAGCGGGCCTGGTGGCTCGTCGCGCTCAACACCCTGCTGCCCGGTTCGCCACAGGTCCTGGCCGGCAACCGCCGACTGGGCCGTTTCGGACTCCGGCTGACATTGACCGTCGTCGTTGTCGGCGTGGTTGCCGGCGTCGCGTATGTCTTATGGCCGGCAACCGTGTTCACGGTCTTCACGAATTCCATCGCCCTGTGGGCCGTGGCGCTCGGGCTCGCGGTCTGCGCCGTCGCCTGGGCGATCCTCAGCGTCGATACGATCCGGCTCGCCCGCCTCGTGCGGGCCGTCCCGAGGGCACGCCCGCTGATCGCCGGCTTCGCGACCGTGCTCATGGTGATCACCGTCGGCACGGCAGCGTACGGAGCCTATGTGGCGACTACCGCGAGCGGATTCCTCTCCTCGGTGTTCGCCGCAGGTCCGTCGGAGCCTCCTTCTGACGGCCGGTACAACATCATGCTGCTCGGCGGGGACGCCGGCCCCGGCCGCGAAGGGCTGCGCCCCGACAGCATCTCCGTCGTCAGCATCGACGCGAAAACCGGCCAGGCCACCACGATCGGCCTGCCCCGCGACCTCGAGAACGTTCCCTTCCCGGCCGGGTCGCCGCTGGTCGACATCTATCCCGAGGGCTACGGAGCCATCGACGGCTGTGACGTCTCCGCTTGCATGCTCAACTCGATCTACACCGAGATGGAGCTCAAGCGCCCCGAGCTGTACCCCGACGCGGTCGCCCAGGGCAGCTCGCCCGGCATCGAGGCCATGCGTGATGGTGCGCAGGGCGTCACCAGGCTGACCATCCAGAACTACGTGCTCATCGACATGCAGGGCTTCAGCGACCTGATCGACGCCCTCGGAGGCGTCGACATCAACGTGAAGCGCACGCTTCCCATCGGCGGCGACGAGCAGCTCAACAACGTCGACGGCTGGGTGCGCACGGGCCAGCAGCACATGAACGGGTACCACGCGCTCTGGTACGGGCGCTCCCGTCACGGCTCGAGCGACTACGACCGGATGAGCCGCCAGCGCATCCTGCAGGCGGCGATCCTCAAGCAGTTCAACCCGGCCAACGTGCTGACCAAGTTCCAGTCGGTTGCCGAGGCCGGCGCGCAGGTCGTGAAGACGGACGTGCCGCAGGGCATGCTCGGCT
>JBDTAA010000142.1:0-6469 GCA_039924805.1 Cryobacterium sp. | reverse complement strand
CTCGTCGGCACGATCGCGGTCGACGGGTACGTCTGGATCCTCGTCGTCGTGTCCGGCCTGATCATTCTGAAGTCCGCGCTCAGCGTGGGGCTGCAGTGGGTCGCGACGAGACGGTTCGCGACCTATGAGCTGGAGATCGGCGACCGGCTCTTCGACGCGTATATCAAGGCCCCCTGGACGGAACGGCTCAAGCGCAACACCTCGCAGCTGGTGCGACTGGCGGATGTCGGCATCGCCAACGCGACGGCGGGGTTCCTACTCCCCGTGCTGGCCCTGCCCACGCTTCTCACGACCGTCCTCTCGGTGATCGTGGTCATCGTGATCGCCCAGCCCGTCACCGCGGCGGTCACCATCGCCTACCTCGGCCTGATCGCCGGGATGCTCTACTTCTGGGTGGCCCGCAAGTCGATCGAAGCCGGCCGCGTCAACCGCGACTACTCCTTCCGTGTTGCTTCCCTGATGACGGATATGGTGGCCGCGCTCAAGGAAATCACCCTGCGCAATAAGGCCGGCGAGGTCGCCGCCGTGGTGCACGCCAACCGGATCCACACGACGCGGGCCCGCGCCAACCTCAGCTTCCTCGGCGGCGTGCCCAAGTTCATCCTGGAGTCGGCGCTGGTGGGCGGGTTCCTCCTCGTCGGCGGGGTGGCCTACGCCAGCGGCGGGTTGACCTCGGCCTTTGCCGCCGTCGCTCTCTTCGGCGTCGCCGGGTTCAGGCTGGTCCCCTCCCTCACCGGATTCCAGTCGATCATCACCCAGACCCACGCCAACATCCCCCAGGTCCAGGCCGTCATGAAAGACATCCACGCGGCCGGCGAGTACATTGCGCACGCCGAACGCATCGGCCATGATCCCCTCCAGGAGGAACCGAAGCTCCTCGAACTGCGCGGGGTCGAGTTCACCTACCCGGGAACCAGCGCGTCGTCGCTGTCCGGCGTCGACCTCTCGATCCCGATGGGCAGCACCGTGGGCCTGGTTGGGTCGTCGGGGGCGGGCAAGTCGACGCTTGTCGACCTGATCCTGGGTCTCCTCGTGCCGTCCGCCGGCGAAATCGCCATCGACGGCGTTCCGCTCGAAACCGTCCTGGCGGACTGGCGCTCCCGCGTGGGCTACGTGCCGCAGGACGTCTCCCTCTTCGACGGCACCGTCGGGCAGAACGTCGCGCTCACCTGGAGCAACGACTTCGACCGCGACAAGGTGAGGACGGCACTGGAGCGGGCGCAGCTCTGGCCGACGATCGAGGCCCGAGCCGGTGGCATCGACTCCCGCGTCGGCGACCGTGGGATGTCGCTGTCCGGTGGCCAACGCCAGCGGCTCGGGATCGCCAGGGCGCTCTACAGCGACCCGCTCATCCTCGTCATGGACGAGGCCACCAGCGCCCTGGACACCAAGACCGAGTCCGACGTCGCCACCGCGATCCGGGAACTGCGCGGACAGGTGACCGTTGTCGCCGTCGCGCACCGGTTGTCGACCGTCATGGACAGCGATCAGGTGTGCTTCATGCGCGACGGAAAGATCATCGCCAACGGCACCTTCGACGAGGTCGTCGCGGCCGTGCCCGACTTCGCCGTGCAGGCAGCGCTTGCCGGCCTGACCCGGTAACGGCGCCTCGGTGACCAGCGGTGCAGACGCGGGCCCCAGCGAGCCGCTGGTCGACCTCGTCATCCCGGTCCACGACCCGGGCCGCCCCGTCGGCCGGGCCGTGCGCTCCGTGCTTGACGGCGACCCGGAAGGCGTCCGCGTCACCGTCGTGTGCCACGGAATCAGCCGGGACGCCGTCATGGCACAGCTCGACGGGCTGGCCGGTGGCCTGCGCGTCGTCGAATTCGCAGACGGCATCAAGGCGCCAACCGGCCCGTTCAACCACGGACTCGACCTTGCGACCGGCGAATACGTCGGAGTCATGGGATCCGACGACTTCCTGGAACCCGGCGCGATGCACGCCTGGATCGGCGAAGTTCGCCGGAACCAGCCCGACGTGCTCCTGGCCGCACTCCGCCACCAGGGGGCCGGCGTTCTGCGCAACCCGCTCGTGCGGGCCTGGCGACGCCACAGGCTCAACCCGGTCAAGGACCGCCTCTTCTATCGTTCCTCTCCGCTCGGGCTGCTGCGTCGCAGCGTCCTGAACGACCTCGGGCTGCGGTTCACGGTGGGCGTGCGGTCCGGTGGCGACCTGGCCATCAGCTCGCGGCTCTGGGCGAGTGGGCTGCGCATCGACCTCGCCTCGGATACCGCCTGTTACGTGATCGGGGCCGACGCCGACAGCCGAGTGACGACGGCGCCGATGTCCGCGGCCGTGGCCCTCACGGCGGTGAACGACCTCGCCCGCCGCGACTGGCTCACGGCCGTGCCCGCGCCTGTGCGCCGGGCCCTGTCGATAAAGCTGATCCGGGTGCACCTGCTCGGCGCCGTGCTCGCGCGGCCGAGCGCCGACCAGTGGGACAGCGCGTCGGTTGACGCCGTCCGCGGGTGCCTGGCCGCCCTGTTGAGCCTCGCGCCGGATGCCGTTGAGCCGTTCCCGCGGGTGGACCGTGACCTGCTCGACGTGCTCGCGGACCCCCGAACCGCGCCGGCGGACATCGCGAACGCCGTCAACCGGCACACGGCCGGCGGCCGTGCCTCGCGCCTGCTGCCCCGCAAGGTCACCCGCCTGCTCGACCGCGAGGGCGTGCTCGTGCGCTACGTGCTCTACGCGATAGACCCGGGCAGACGCGCCGCCCGGGGTGTCGCGTCCGCGTCCGTCCCGGCAGACAGCAAAGGGGGAGCGCCATCCTTCCCCAAGGACTGACCAAGGTGGCCGGGCGTCTCCTGCGACTGGTACCAGACGGCGTCCTGAACCGAACGCTGCCGCGACGGTACCGCTACGACCCCGCCGACCTCGGCGTCGCCGTGCCTCCGCACACACGTGTGCGCCTGTTCATCGCCCCGGTGAACTGGGCAGGCCAGGCCTGGCGCTGGGCCCGGGCCGCCGAACAGAACATCGACGGGGTCGGCGCCGTGACGATGGCCTACCGGGTGGGCACGGAGTTCGGCCACCCCACCGACCTCGTCGTCCCGGCCACCGGATACGTGCTCTCCAGCGGCTGGCAGAGGCGGCAACGTGAGGCCGTGCTGAGCGGATTCACCCACGTCATCATCGAGGCCGAGCGCCACATCTTCGGCCGCGTCTACGACCAGGGCGTCGAGCAGCAGGTGCGCGAGCTACTGCGCGCCGACGTGCGCGTCGCGTTCCTCTGCCACGGCAGCGACATCCGACTGCCCAGCCGACACGCCGCCGAAAACGAAGACTCGCCCTTCAGCGGCGCACTCGGCGAGCTGACCGCCCGGCTGGAGAAGCAGGCGCTCGAGAACAAGGCGCTGCTCGACACGATGCGCCTCCCGATCTTCGTGTCGACGCTGGGGCTGCTCGGCGATGTTCCGGAGGCGACCTGGCTACCCGTCGTCGTCGACCCGCTGCCCTGGGCGACCGATTCCGTGCCGCTGACGCGCGAACGACCCGTGGTCGCGCACGCCCCGAGCAGGGCCTCGATGAAGGGCTCGGAGCTGATCGACCCGGTCATGCGTCGGCTGCACGAGCGGGGCCTCATTGAGTACGTGCGGATCGAGGGCATCCCCTCCGCTGAGATGCCGGCGGTCTACCGGAACGCCGACGTCGTACTCGACCAGTTCCGCCTGGGTGACTACGGGGTGGCCGCCTGCGAGGCGCTCGCCGCCGGTCGTGTCGTCGTCGGCCACGTCAGCGCGGATGTCCGCGACCGGGTGAAGGCCGAGACCGGCCGTGACCTGCCCATCGTCGAGGCCACGGCGGCCACTCTCGAGGCAATCATCAGCGACCTGTGTGAGAATCGTGAGCGCTACAAAACGATCGCGATGTCAGGGGTCGACTTCGTGCGGGGCGTCCACGACGGCCGCCGTTCTGCCGACGTTCTGCGACCATTCCTGACCAACCCGGAGGAGGACTCCCCATGACCGAGCGCCCGCGATTGCTCATTCTGTCGTTTTCGCCCATCGAGGGCGACGCGAGAGTGCTCAAGCAGGTCACCCTGTTCTCCGAGCAGTACGACGTCACCACCTGCGGCTACGGCGCAGCGCCCGAGGGCGTCGCCCGGCACATCCGGATACCGGACGACCAGCCACAGAACGACCTCTACCCCAGGTTTCTCGCCCTGCGCCTCTTCGAGCGCGTCTACTGGAGAACCAGCGCGGTCGCCTGGTGCCGCAAGGAACTCCAGCCGGGTTCCTGGGACGTCGTCCTGGCCAACGACTTCGAAACCGTTCCGCTGGCCCTCTCACTCCAGGCGCCATCCGGGGTGCACGCCGACCTCCACGAATACACGCCAAAGCTCCGCTCGGAGAACAAGGGCTGGATGCGCTGGCTGTCGCCGTACTACCGCTGGATGGCCCGCAAGTACGTGCGCCATGTGAACTCGTCGACCACCGTCGGCGCTGGCCTCGCCCGCCAGTACGCGTCGGACTTCGGCTTCACGCCCGGCGTCGTCAAGAACGCGACGCCCGAGTGGGCGCTGACCCCGAGCGAGCCCGCCGACCGACTGCGCCTCGTGCACAGCGGAGCCGGGCTGCGCAACCGCCACCTGGACATCATGCTCGAGGCGGTGGCTCTCTGCGCGACCAACCCCACCCTCGACCTGTATCTCACGCCCAACCACCCCGACTTCATCGTGCAACTGAGGAAGCGTGCGGCCGAGCTCGACGGCGTCACGGTACACGACCCGGTGAGCTACTCGGAACTGATCCAGACCCTCAACGCGTTCGACGTCGGCGTGTTCGTGCTCCCGCCCGTGAACTTCAGCTACGAATGGGCGCTTCCGAACAAGATCTTTGACTACGTGCAGGCTCGCCTGGGCATCATCGTGGGACCGTCGCCCGAGATGGCGAGCATCGTCAGGGACTACGAACTCGGCGTCGTCACCCGGGATTTCACTGCCCAGGCTCTGGCCGACGCGATTGACGCCCTCACGCCGGAGACGGCCGCCGGATTCAAGGCGGCGTCCGACGTCGCCGCGGCGACGCTCAACGCGGCCGCGGAGGTCCAGGTCTGGGACACGGCCATCGCCGCGCTCCTCGCCGCCCGTGTTCCCAGCCCGAACCGCTAGCCGACCGCTGGAAGCGCCCCGCCGTGGATGAACCTCTTGTCGACCACATCATTGCCGTGCACAACCCTCGTCGGCCGATCGCGCGGGCCGTCGGGTCGGTGCTGAAACACACCGACGCACCGATCCGGGTGAGCGTGATCTGTCACAACACCGACCCCGACGAGATCCGGATCGCCCTCGGCGAGCTGGCGAACGACCCACGGCTGCGTCTCCTCGAACTGCAGGACGGTGTGCGGAGCCCCAGCGGGCCGTTCAACGCCGGCATGGATGCCGCGACGGCGCCGTTCACGTCGATCATGGGCTCCGACGACGAACTCGAGCCCGGCGCCATCGATTCCTGGCTGGCAGTGCAGCGGCGCGACCGGGCCGATGTCGTCATCCCCCGCCTCGTGCACGCCGGGGCGGCCAATGTGCCGACGCCGCCGAGCCGCCCCTTCCGCTCTTCGAGCCTCGACGGGGTGCGCGACCGGCTCTCCTACCGAAGCGCGCCGCTCGGGCTCGTATCCCGCGAACGTTTCGGAAGGCTGCGGCTGATGTCCGGCGCCGGGACCGGGGGAGACGTCGAATACTCGAGCGCCCTATGGTTCTCCGGCGCGAGGATCAGCCGCGACCGCCGCGGGCCCGCGTACCGCATCCACAACGATGCGTCCGACCGCGTCACGCTCGCACCCAAGCCGGTCGCCGACGACTTCATCTTCCTCGTGCGGCTGCTGGCCAGCGAGCTGCTCGGGGCACTCACACCCACGCAGAGGGAGGCTCTCATCGTGAAGATCCTCCGCGTGCACATCTTCGGCACGGTGCACAACCGCCCCGACCCCTCACTATGGACCGCCGCCGAACGGGCCACGCTGGCCGCCGGCCTCAAGAGCTGCGTGGACGCCGCCCCGCACGCCCTGGAGGTGTTGTCCCGGTCCGACCGCGCCCTCATCGACGTCATCGACGATGTCGGGGCCCCCGCCGACGACCTGCTCGCCGCCGCCGCACGCCGGCGCCGCTACTACTCGCCGCTGTCCCTGGTGCCGAGGAACCCGCTCCTGGTCTTCGCTCGGCAGGCGCCGCTGCGCTTCGCCGTTGCCTCCGCCCTCGTGCGGGCCGGGCTGTAGCGCTGCCCTCGCCCCGGCAGTCGCCGCCCCTCCGCCCGGGTAGACTCGAACCCATGCGTATTGCCGTTGTCGCGCTGGGCAAGATAGGTTTGCCCCTCGCCGTCCAGTTTGCCGACCAGGGTCATGATGTCGTCGGAGTCGACGTCAACCCCGCACTCGTTGACATGGTCAACGCGGGCGTCGAGCCGTTCCCCGGCGAAGCCGAGTTGCAGGACAAGCTCAGCGTCCTCGTGCCGGCGGGCCGGCTGCGTG
>JBDTAA010000141.1:0-4076 GCA_039924805.1 Cryobacterium sp. | reverse complement strand
CTGGCCTGTGTCCTCGCCGGTCTCGGGGCCGTCGAAGTCGAAGTCTCCGGGGAAGTACGCCCCGCCCGCCCATTGGCCGTCGGGATCCTGCAGGCCGAGCAGCCGCGGCCCGAACCCCTCCGTTGCGACTCGCGCCCGGGTCGTGCCCCACACCTCGCGGGGCGCGCCCACGAGATCGCGTTCGACCTGCCAGCGCAGCGCCGGGTCGGCGTCGAGCATCCACTCCAGCAGTTCGGGGTCGAGGTCCATGGCCGAAAGGGTACTCGGCAACCGCGCCGGCGTGAAGAACCGGGATCTGTCGCCGCCGACTCGGGCTTGCTACTCTCGGTTTTCGACAGAGCATCCACGCTGCGTGGTGAGAGGAAGGGGCGGACGGCGCCATGGACCTCATAGGCACGATCCTCTGGCCACTGAAGTGGATCGTCGAGCTTCTGCTGGTCGGGTGGCACTGGCTGTTCTCGGCCGTTGGCCTCGAACCGGCCGCCGGTCTCACCTGGCTGCTATCGATCGTCGGGCTCGTGCTCGTTGTGCGGGCCGCCCTGATTCCGCTCTTTGTCCGGCAGATCAAGAGCCAGCGGAGGATGCTCGAGGTTGCACCGCAACTGAAGAAGATCCAGGAGAAGTACTCGGGCAAGAAAGACCAGTTCTCCCGCGAGGCCAGGTCCCGAGAGACGATGGCCCTGTACAAGCGCACCGGCACGAACCCGCTGGGCTCCTGCCTGCCTCTACTGGTGCAGTTGCCCATCTTCTTCGCCCTGTTCTCGGTGCTCAATTCCGCACAGTTCGGGGAGGCCGGCGTTGGCCCGCTGGGTGTGCCGCTCGCCCAGCAGTTCGGCAACGCTGAGCTCTTCGGCGTGGCACCCCTGCACGATTCCTTCGCCGCGCAGTGGTCGCTGATGGTCGCCGGCCAGCCGTTCGAGCCTTCCGTCATGTGGATCGCCGCGACAATGGTCGTGCTGATGACTGCCTCGCAGTTCATCACCCAGCTGCAGATCGTCTCAAAGAACATGTCGCCCGAGACAAGAGCGAGCCCCATGTTCCGCCAGCAGCGCATCCTGCTCTACGTCCTGCCCCTGGCATTCGTCTTCTCTGGTGTGGCCTTCCCGCTGGGCGTGATCATCTACTGGCTCACCTCCAACATCTGGACGATGCTGCAGCAGTTCGTTGTGATCCGTAACATGCCGACGCCCGGCAGCCAGGCCGCCCGCGCCCGCGAGGAACGCCTTGCGCGCAGGGACCGACCCACCCAGGTGACGGGACCGAGCGAGCGGAGCCCGCGGCTGCCGCCGCGGTGGTTCATCCGGCTCGCCTGGAAGACGCACCGGGCCCTGTTTCGGGTCACCGGTGGTCGCCGCGGCCTGTGGCCGGCTCGGCCCGAGCGTTGGGGCGCCATGAGATTGACCACAATCGGACGCCGCAGCGGCCAGGAGCGGTCGGTGATCCTCGGCTACATGGAGGATGGCCCGAACCTGGTCACCCTGGCGATGAACGGCTGGGGCGAAGCAGAGCCCGCGTGGTGGCTGAACCTGCAGGCGCGCCCACAGGCCGGGGTGCAGCTCACCGGCGGCACCCGCCTGGTCGTCGCCCACGCGGCCACCGGACAGGAGCGGGACCGGCTCTGGGACCGATGGCGGACGCTGGACAAGGATCTCGACCGCTACGCAGCGCGCCGGCCGACAGAGACGGCCGTGGTGATTCTCGAACCCGGAGCAGAATCCGACCGCCAGCGGTAGTCGAACAAATCCGTCGCGGGTAGCATCCAGACGGGGTGTATCCGAACATAGATGGGGGTCTTGAGAAGGAGTTTGGCATGTATAGATTGCGCCGCCCTGTGGCGGCATTGAGCGCAGCCGTCCTGGGTGTAGGCATCGTTCTCGGTGGGGCTGTCCCGGCCCAGGCCACAATTCACCCGATCGTGCAGTCGGTACTGTGCGCTTCCGCGCAGGCGTGGGCGCACGCCGACGTCGGGGATCCCCCCGGGCAAACACCCGCCGGGTTCGTTGGTGAGAGCATCTCAATCAGCGGCACCTGGCTCACGGTCACATTCGTGCCGGAGCCGTTAACATTCACGAAATCGGATTTCCGGGCACTCCAGGCCACGAAGTTCATCGACCATCTGGTCACGACCGCGGATGGCAAGGTAGTAGCGGTGGTCGTTGACCTCACCGCGATTCCCAAGGCGGCAAGCGGGATGGGAGGCATGCACTGCGCAAACGGCTAACCGTCATCCCGGGCACTACGGAAATCGCTCCTGAGATTCCTCAGGGGCGATTTTTTTAGTCCGGAGCTGACCAACGCATTCAGCCAAATGATATACGATTCACTCAACGATAAATGAGAACTGCGCGTTGGATGATCGAACATCAAGCGCCAGGGATGTTCGATTCGCCCACAACGAAGTGAGGAAGCCGTGCAGTTCCACCACCGCGGATATGTGTCCACCGACCCGCGCATCCAGGACGCCGCCGGGGTCGGCATCGATCGACCCGACGAGCTCCCCGAGAACGTCGACGTGCTCATCGTCGGAACCGGCCCGGCGGGCATGATCACCGCCGCCCAGCTCTCCCAGTTCCCCGGAATCACGACTCGCATCGTTGAACGCCGCGGCGGACGCCTTCCCATCGGGCAGGCCGACGGGATCCAGGCCCGCAGCGTCGAGACCTTCCAGGCATTCGGTTTCGCGGAGCGCATCATCACCGAGGCCTACCGCATCACCGAGATGGCCTTCTGGAAACCGGACCCGACCGACCGGACGCGCATCGTCCGCACCGCCCGCGCGGTGGACGACCCCACCGGCATCAGCGAATTCCCACACCTCATCGTCAACCAGGCCCGCGTTCTGGACTACTTCGCCGAGGTGATGGCCAATTCGCCCACGCGGATGAAGCCGGACTTCGGCCTCGAGTTCCGCGGCCTCGAGAACAGCAACACCGGGGAGTTTCCCGTTACGGTGACGCTCGCACACACCACGGGGCAGCGTCAGGGCGAGGAGCGCACCGTGCACGCCAAGTACGTGGTCGGCGCCGATGGCGCCCGCAGTGGTGTGCGCGAGTCAATCGGCTGCACGCTCGCCGGCGATCAGGCGCGCCACGCCTGGGGCGTCATGGATGTTCTCGCTGTCACCGACTTCCCCGACATCCGCACGAAGTGCGCGATCCAGTCCGGATCCGGCGGAAACATCCTGCTCATTCCGCGCGAGGGCGGATACCTGTTCCGAATGTACGTCGACCTGGGCGAGGTGTCCGCCGATGACCATGGAGCCGTGCGAAAGACGACGATCGACCAGATCATCGCGAAGGCGAACGAGATCCTTCACCCGTACACGCTGGACGTGAAGAACGTCGCCTGGCACAGCGTGTACGAGGTCGGCCATCGCCTTACCGACAGATTCGACGACGTGCTCCCCCACGAGGTCGGCACTCGCACGCCGCGGGTTTTCATCACCGGTGACGCATGCCACACGCACAGCGCCAAGGCCGGCCAGGGCATGAACGTGTCGATGCAGGACGGCTTCAACCTGGGTTGGAAGCTCGGCTACGTGCTCGACGGGCGCAGCCCGGAGGCCCTCCTCGCAACCTACTCGGCCGAGCGTCAGGTCATTGCCAAGAACCTCATCGACTTCGACAAACAGTGGTCGAGCCTGATGGCGATGAAGCCGGAGGACCTCGATGTACCCCTGGAGGACTTCTACACGCAGACCGCCGAGTTCCCGGCCGGCTTCATGACGCAGTACCCGCCATCGATGCTGATCGGCGAGTCGACCCACCAGAAGCTGGCGACCGGATTCCCGGTGGGAAAGCGCTTCAAGTCCGCCCCCGTGGTGCGCGTCGCCGACGCCAACCCGGTGCAGCTGGGACACCACCACCGCGCCGACGGGCGGTGGCGCGTCTATGCGTTCGCGGATGCCGCGGCATCCGGTGAGGCCTCGCCGCTTGCGGACTGGGCGCACTGGATGCAGACGTCTCCGGATTCGCCGCTTCTCGCGCACACCCCTGCGGGCAGCGACGTCGACAGCGTCTTCGATGTCAAGGCGATCTACCAGCAGGCACACGCCGACGTCGACATCAGCCGTGTGC
>JBDTAA010000140.1:0-9039 GCA_039924805.1 Cryobacterium sp. | reverse complement strand
GAGCCCCCGCCGGTGCTCGGCCGCGGCCCGTCGACCAGCTCGACCTGCTTGGCGATGTAGTTGATGACGTCCATCCGGAAGCCGTCCACGCCGCGGTCGAGCCACCAGTTCATCATCGCGAAGACGGCGCCTCGCACCTCGGGGTTCTCCCAGTTGAGGTCGGGCTGCTGCCTGGCGAACAGGTGCAGGTAGTACTCGCCGGTGGCGCCGTCGAGGGTCCAGGCCGGTCCGCTGAAGGCGCTCCGCCAGCCGTTCGGCGGTCCGCCGTCGGCCCCGGCCGGCCGCCACCAGTACCAGTCGCGTTTCGGGTTCGCCTGGGAGGAGCGCGACTGCTCGAACCAGGCGTGTTCGTCGCTCGTGTGGTTCACAACGAGGTCCATGATGATCTTGATGCCGCGCTCGTGGGCTTCCGCGAGCAGCGCGTCGAATTCGGCGAGGCTGCCGAACACCGGGTCGATGTCCTCGTAGTCCTTGATGTCGTAGCCGTTGTCGTGCTGCGGGGACGGGTAGACCGGCGAGAGCCAGATCGCGTCGATTCCGAGTTCGGCCAGGTAGTCGAGCCTGCCGCGGATGCTGCCGAGATCGCCGATACCGTCGCCATTCGAGTCGGCGAAGCTGCGCGGGTACACCTGGTACACCACCGCTTTCGTCCACCACGGGGCAGGGGCCTGGCGTGTCGCATCCGTCATGGGGCAATCCTGTCATGTCCCTTCCCTCGCGGTCCCGGCGGTGGTATGTCACACAGCATCCGGCTATCCTTGTGCGATGACGATGACGCAAGCACTGACCATCCGCACGAGTGACTATCACACGGCGGGTGAGCCGTTCCGGATCGTCGAGGATGGCATGCCGGCGATCCTCGGCGACACCGTCGCCGAACGCCGGGTATTCGCCCAGGACAACGAGGACGTCGACCGGGTTCGCCGCCTGCTCTGCAACGAGCCGCGCGGCCACGCCGACATGTACGGCGGGTTCATCGTTCCGCCCGACGACGAGGGCGCGGACTTCGGCGTGCTGTTCTGGCACAAGGACGGCTTCTCGACCGCGTGCGGGCACGGAACCATCGCGATCGGCGTGTGGGCGGTGGAGACCGGCCGGGTCGCCTCGGACCCCGACGGCGACACCGCGGTGACGATCGACGTCCCGTCCGGCCGGGTCGTCGCCCGGGTCAGGCAAAGGGCAGGCGTGATCGAGGCCGTCACCTTCCGCAACGTCGCCTCGCACGTCATCGCCCGCGACGTCGCGGTCAGCACGAGCAGGGGCGATCTGCGCGTCGATCTGAGCTTCAGCGGCGCGATCTATGTCTCTCTCGCGGCATCCGCGGTCGGCCTGACGGTCACGCCGGAGCACTACACCGATCTGATCGCCATCGGCCGTGAGGTGAAGTGGCTGCTCAACGACACCGAGCATGCCCTGCATGCCGCCGATCCGCGGCTCTCCGGCGTCTACGGGACCATAATCTTTGATGACCTGGGTCGAACCGTCACGGGCCCGCACCAGCGCAACGTCACGGTCTTCGCCGATGGCGAGGTCGACCGGTCCCCGTGCGGGTCCGGAACCGGCGCACGAGTCGCGCTGCTCGCCGACGACGGCACACTGGGCCATGGCGAGACGCTGACCCACGACTCCATCGTGGGCACGCGCTTCGTCGCCCGCTTCGAGGACGCCACGGAATCGGGTGGCACGGCCACGGTGGTGCCGGAGGTCACGGGGAACGCCTTCAAGACCGGTGAACACCTCTTCACCCTCGATCAGCGAGATGAGCTCGGAACGGGATTCGTGCTGCGATGAGCTCCCTCCCGTATTACGACGCGGAGGCGGTGTTCGCCGCTGTAGACTTCGCCGCTGCCGTGGCCGCCCTCGACACCGCCCTGGCCGGCGGACTCGACCCGGCCGCCGCACTGCGCCGCACGTTCGAGGAGGTCGAGAACGGCCAGCTGCTGCTGATGCCCGCCGAGGGCTCCGGGTTCGCCGGCGTCAAGCTCGCCTCCGTCGCCCCCGGCAACCCTGCGCGCGGCCGGGAGAGGATCCAGGCGGTCTACGTGCTGATGGACTCGGAGACGCTCACCCCGATCGCACTCTTCGACGGCACCGCGCTCACCACTCTGCGCACCCCGGCGCTGTCGGCCGTGGCGGTCAAACACCTGGCGCCCAGGGGGCCGGCGACCCTTCTCGTGTTCGGGTCCGGGCCGCAGGCGTGGGGGCACGTGCACGCCATCGCCGCCGTGCGAGGGCTCGCCGAGGTCATCATCACGGGCCGCTCCGCCGAGAACGCCGAGGCTCTCGTGGCTCGGCTCCGTGGCGAGGGCTTCTCCGCCAGGGTCGGCGACCCGGCCGACGCGGCCTCCGCCACAGTCATCGTGTGCGCCACCACCGCCACCGATCCCGTCTTCGATGGGTCGCTGGTCACGGGCGAGACCGTCGTGGTCGCTGTGGGCTCCCATGAGGCCTTCATGCGTGAACTCGACTCCGCCCTCGTCGCCCGCAGCCTCGTCGTCGTGGAGGACACGGCGTCGGCGCTCCGCGAGGCCGGCGACGTCGTCATCCCGATCGAGGAGGGAGTCATGGATGCCGCCGCGCTCGTGCCGATCCGCGATGTTGTGCTCGGCAGCGCGGCCGTCCCGGCCGGCCGGCCACGCGTCTTCAAGAGTGTCGGCATGGGCTGGGAAGACCTCGTCGTGGCGGCAGAGGTGCACCGCCGCGCCCGGTAGCCGCTCGCGCCGCACACCGCGAACGCCGCGTTCCGAGCCTCGGGACGCGGCGTTCGTCGTGCAGCCGGCGCCCGGGGTTCAGCCCCTTGCGCTCGCGCCCCAGGTTCCGGACTCGCCTGCCGGGGTGAGCGCCTGAGGCACATTCCAGGGATTGGCGCGCTGCAGCGGCTCGGGCAGCATGTGTTCCGCCGCCCCCTGGTATGCCACCGGGCGTAAGAAGCGTGTGATGGCAGCGGTGCCGACCGAGGTGCTCGAGTCGTTGGTCGTCGCCGGCCACGGCCCGCCGTGCTGCATTGCCGGGGTCACGGCCACGCCCGTGGGCCAGCCGCCGAAGAGCACGCGTCCGGCGTGCCCGGTGAGCACACGGACGAGCTCGCGCTGCGCTGGTGTGTCCTCCTCGCCGCCGTGGTGCACCGTTGCGGTCAGATTGCCCTGGAAC
The DNA here is from genome assembly GCA_039924805.1 of Cryobacterium sp. GTDB lineage: Bacteria > Actinomycetota > Actinomycetes > Actinomycetales > Microbacteriaceae > Cryobacterium. The sequence goes on along the minus strand of JBDTAA010000140.1, from coordinate 5,889 downwards.
AGGGTCGGCACGAGTGCGGCGAGGTCGTCGTGCCGGCTGTACTCGACGACGACGGAGAGCGGCCCGAAACATTCCTCGAGAAGTGCCTCGCGTCCGGCCGCGAGGTTCTCGACGGAGACCGCGACGATGGTCGGCGTGACCCAGCCCTGGCCGTCCTCGTCCAGCCGCACGTTCCCCTCGGCGAGTACACGCACGCCGGCCGCAGCGAGAATGCTCGTTCGGCGCCGGGCGTAGCCCTCGGCGATACGGGGATTGAGCATGCGGTGGGGGGAGACGGATTCCGCCGCCTTCGCGACATCCGCGTCCAGTCCGTGCCCCACCGGGAGAAAGACGAAGCCGGGTTTGGTGCAGAGCTGGCCCGCGGAACCGGCGACGCTGGCGACGAAGTCGGCGGCGATATCGGGCCCGCGCTCGTCCAGGGCCGCCTGGCTGACGAACACCGGGTTGACGCTGCCCAGTTCACCGAAGAAGGGTATCGGCTCGGGGCGTGCGGCGGCGATGTCGGCGAGCAGGCGGCCGGCCGGGATCGAGCCGGTGAAGGAGCCCGCCTTGATTCGCGGGTCGCGGAGGATGCTGACGCCCTCTTCCTGCCCTGTGACGAGTTGGAAGACCCCCGCCGGCATGCCCGCCCTGGCGAGCGCGACGGCCACGATCTCGGCCGTCCGCGCGGAGAGCCGCGGGTGTCCGGAGTGTCCCTTGACGATCACGGGGCACCCCGCGGCCAGTGCCGCCGCGGAGTCGCCGCCGGCGACGGAGAACGCGAACGGAAAGTTGCTCGCGGCGAAGTTCACGATCGGCCCGAGCGGCACGAGGTACCGGCGGATGTCGGGACGCGGCCCGAGCACGAAGCCCGGGTCGGCGGCGTCGATGCGCACATCGAGATAACCGCCGTCCACGATGGCCTCGGCGAAGAGACGCAGCTGAACGCAACTGCGCTTGAGTTCGCCGCGCAGGCGCGCCTCGCTGAGCCCCGTTTCGCCGCCGGCGATGTCGACGAGCTCGTCGGCCGCACCGGCGAGCGCGTCGGCCACGGCCACGAGGGCGGCGGCGCGTTCGCGGGGAGTGGTTTCAGCGTAGGGCTGTGCGGCAGCCGCGGCAGCAGCCGCGATGGCGTCGAGGTCCTGGGTGGGGGCGTTCATGGTGACTCCTTGGTCGTCGGTGCTGATGTCGACAGGCTCAATCAGCGGGGGAGAGGGCGTTGAGTGCGCGGGCGGGACGCTCAGAACTGGAAGCCGGTGGGGAAGGGATCGTCGGGGTCGAGCATGTATTGGCCGATCCCGGTCACCCAGGCTCGGCCGGTGATGGTGGGGATGACGGCGGGGCGGCCGTCGATTTGCGTCTCGGCGATGAGCCGGCCGACGAAGCGGCTGCCGATGAAGGACTCGTTGACGAAGTCGGTGTCCAAAGCCAACTCGCCACGTGCCCACAGTTCCGCCATGCGCGCCGAGGTGCCGGTACCGCACGGCGAGCGGTCGAACCAGCCGGGATGGATCGCCATGGCATGCCGCGAGAACGCTGCATCCGAACCCGGCGCGATGAACTCGACGTGGTGGCAGTGGTTGACGCCCTCGATCGATGGATGCCGTGGCGGCGCCGTTTCGTTGATCGCGGCCATGATCGCCAGCCCGGCCTGCACGATCTCCTGCTGGTGTGCGCGGTCGAACGGCAGCCCGACGGCATCCAGCTCGACCATGGCGTAGAAGTTGCCGCCTAACGCCATCGTGTAGGGCACCGTGCCGAGGCCCGGCACGTCGATGCTGGCGTCCAGGACGTCAACGTAGCTCGGCACGTTCTCGATGGTGACCGAGTCGGCATGGCCGTCGCTGACGGCCACCCGGGCAATGACGAGCCCGGCGGGGGTGTCGAGCCGGATGGTGGTGACCGGTTCGACGACTGCCACCATGCCGGTTTCGACGAGCACCGTGGCGACGCCGATGGTGCCGTGGCCGCACATGGGCAGGCAGCCGGAGACCTCGATGTAGACGACGCCCCAATCGCAGTCGGGGCGGGTGGGCGGCTGCAGGATCGCACCGCTCATCGCCGCGTGGCCGCGAGGCTCGTTCATCAAGAACAGCCGAAGGTCGTCCTGATGCTCCATGAAGTGGAGTCGCTTGTCGTTCATTGTCTCGCCGGGGATGATGCCGACGCCGCCTGTTACGACGCGCGTCGGCATCCCCTCCGTGTGCGAGTCGACGGCGCTGATCAGTCGCTTCGAACGCATCTCTTGCTCCTTGAGGTCTCCGTGCCGGCCTATCGGTTCGCGATGAAGGCGAGCGCCTTCTCGGTGTGGGCCCGCACGCTCGCCTCGTTCTCGGCGCTCAGCGGTCCGCGGGGCGGGCGTGTGGGCCCACCGTAGCTCTGCCCGGCAATATCGATCGACAGCTTGATTGCCTGCACGAACTCGACCTTGGAGTCCCAGCGGAACACGGTGACGAGCGCCTTGTAGAGCTCGCGCGCCTCGTCGATCCGGCCGCTCTTGACGAGGGTGTAGATCTCCACGGCTTCCTTGGGGAACGCGTTCGGGTAGCCGGCGAACCACCCGGTCGCGCCGACCAGGAGGGACTCGAAGAGGAGGTCGTCGGCGCCGGCGATGACGTCGATGTCGCACACTTCCTGGATCTCGAGCACGCGCCGGATGTCGGTCGTGAACTCCTTGATGGCCACGACGTTCTCGAGCTGGGCCAGCTCGGCGACGAGATCCGGGGTCAGGTCGACCTTCGTGTCGATCGGGTTGTTGTAGAGCATGATCGGCAGGCCGACCTCGTTGACCTTGCTGTAGTGCTCGATGACCTCCGCGCGGTTGGCGCGGTAGATGGTCGGCGGCAGCAGCAGCACGCCGTCGGCGCCGTCCTCCTTGGCGTACTCGGCCCACTGCACGGCCTGGTGCTAGCCGACGCCGTGCACGCCGGCGACGACGAGCCCGCGGCCGTCGACGGCCTCGACGGCAACCTGGATCACCTTGCGGCGCTCCGCGTCGGTGAGCGAGGAATACTCGCCGAGGGAGCCGTTCGGTCCGACGCCGCGGCAGCCGTTCTCCATCAGGAAATCGCAGTGCGCTGCGAACTTGTCGTAGTCGACGGCGAGGCCGGCCGGGGCGGAGGCATCCTCCTTGAAGGCCAGGGTGGTGGCGACGACGACGCCGCCGAGGTCGAACTTGGTGTCACTCATGGTTGTCCTTTCCGGGGACGATCGGGGGGTTGTGGGAGGGGATGAACGCGGCGGCGAGTTCGCCGATGCGCACGGGGGAGGCGATGGGGCGACGGTCGGTCGTGACGCCGTCGATGAGTGGGCCGTGGTCTGCGGCGAGGCCGCCAAGCAGCTGCTCGACGGTTCGGCCACAGATGCGTCCCTGGCAGATGCCGAGCCCGGCCCGGCTGCTGAGTTTGAGCGAGCGCAGCCCGGTCGAGCAGGTCGCGTGGGCGGCGGCGCGGAGACGACCGACGGAGACCTCTTCGCAGCGGCAGACGAGGGTGTCGTCGTCGAGCCAGGCGGTCCACCCCGAACGTATGCCGTGGGCCGTCTCGATCCGGGTGGCAAAGTCTGTGTACGTGGAGCGGTCACGGCGGGGTCGATCGACGTCCTCGTCGTCGGGGCGCCCGCCGGCGGCGCAGTGCCCGGCGATGGCGCCCTCGGCCAGCGCGAGATCGACGCCGCCGATGCCGGTGATCTCGCCCGCGGCGTAGACCTCGACGACGCTGGTCTGCTGCCGCTCGTCGACGGTGACGAAGCGGTCGGGGCCGATCGAGCAGCCGGCGGCGATGGGCAATTCGAGGCGCGGTGTGAAGCCGTGGCTCACGCACACGGCGTCTGCCTCGATGCGTCGTTCGGTGCCGGGGATCGGCGCCCAGTTCGCGTCGACGCGGGCCACGGTGACGGATTCGACGCGGTCCGAGCCGTGGGCGGCGATCACCGCGTGTCCGAGGCGGTACGGGATGCGGTGGCGCAGGTGGCTGCCGACGTAGCCGGCCAGCTCGCCGGCCTTCTTCGCCGCGCCGAGGAGCTTCCACGGTTTCGGGAGCCAACCGCGCAGGAGCCCGGCCGTGCGACTCGCCTCGTAGACGCCGAGAACGCGCGCCCCGGTCTGGGCGAGGGAGGCGGCCACGGGCAGCAGGAATGGGCCGGCGCCGGCAACGAGCACCCGATCCCCCACGGCGACGCGCTCGCCCTTGGCGAATGCCTGCGCCGCCCCGGCGGTGAAGACGCCGGGCAGGTCCCAGCCGGGGAAGGGGAGGGTGCGGTCGTGCGCGCCCGTGGCGAAAATGAGGGCGTCGGGGGTGAGAGTCAGGCCGCGTCGCGCGCTGCCGTCGCTCTGGCCGATCAGCGCGTGCACGGTCGGCACGGCCTGCGCGGTGCGAGCGGCCGCGCCCGTCAGCGGCGACCGCTCCGCGGATCCGGCCTCGATGGCCCACACCTGCGCGCCGGTCACGATCTCGCAGTGCGGATCGGCTTCGAGGCGGGATCGGAGGGATTCGAAGGTAGACCAGCCGTGGTGGAGCACCCGCTCCCTCCCCGCCGGGCGTTCCGGCGGGAGGTGGCGCCAATATTGCCCGCCGAGCGCGTCGCTGGCGTCGAGAAGGGTGACGCGGGCGCCGCGGGCGCGAGCGGCGCGGGCCGCCGCGAGGCCGGCCGGGCCGGCGCCGATCACGACGACGTGCCTCATCGTCCGACTCCCGGCAGTGTGTCGCGTTGGCTGGCGACGGTGTCGCCGTCCGCGGCACGGCGCTGGCAGGCGCGCACGTCGCGTTCGCCGTTCACGATCACAATGCAGTCGAAGCAGACCCCGATGCCGCAGAACAGGCCGCGGGGTGACCCCGCCTCGGAGGTCCGGCGCCAGGCAAGCCGCCCGCTGGCCAGGATGACACCGGCAATGCTCTGGCCGGCGACCCCCGCGGCGGACTCGCCGTCGAGAGAGATTTCGATCGCCGCCGGCGTGGTCGGGCGGATCGGGTCGTTGCCGAAGGGCAGGAGTCGTGCTGCCATCTCAGGCCACCTCCATCAGGTGCGGGGCGAGGCTCGCACGGTCGAGGCGGAAGGGGGCCGCATCGGTCGGTGGAACGGTGCCGAGCATTTCGGCCACCAGCATCTCGGCCGTGGCCAGCGACAGACCGATGCCGGCGCCCTCGTGGCCGCTCGCGTGCCAGAGCCCGCTGGCCCGGTGGTCCGCGCCGATGACCGGCAGGTGATCGGGCATGAAGGGGCGGAATCCGCCGTAGCTGCGCATGATGCTGGCGGTCGCGAGGAACGGGAAGACCCGGAGGGCCTTGACGGCCAGTTCCTGCAGGACCGGGACGCGCAGACGCTCGTCGAAGCCGATCTGCTCCCGGCTCGAACCGATCAGCACCGTGCCCGAGGCGGTCGACTCGACGACGCTCGAGGTTTGCAGCGACGCGTCGCCGGACTGTGTGGCCCCGAAATAGTCGCCGTCGTAGACCTTGTGGAAGATGCGGTGCGGCATGCGCGTCGTGACGAGCACGACCCCGCGGCGCGGCAGGACGGGCAGGTGCACGCCGAGGAGGGCGGCGACGTCTCCCGACCAGGGCCCGGCGGCGACGAGCACGGCGCCGGCGGGCATATCGCCGGCACTGGTGCGCACACCGGTAATGCGGCCGACTCCGCCGAGAAGGGGGCCGATGACCTCGACCCCGGTGCGCACCACCGCGCCGTGGGCGCGCGCCGAGGCGAGGAGGGCCTCGGTCGCGACGACCGGCTGAACCTGGGCGTCTTCGGGGTAGTGCACGGCGGCCGTGATGGCCGGGTTGAGATCGGGTTCGAGGACGAGCGCTTCGGTTACACTCACGGCGCGCGCGTCGACGCCGGCGTCTCGTTGCGTGGCGGCGAAGGCGAGCAGCGGGGCGGCGCCGGCAGTCGTGGTCGCCACCACGAGTCCGC
>JBDTAA010000139.1:0-7959 GCA_039924805.1 Cryobacterium sp. | reverse complement strand
GACGAGCTGCTCCCTGGCCTGGTTGCCCTGGCCGAAGGTCTTCGACTGCTCGACCTGGACCTTGAGGCTTTCGGTCAGCTCCGCGACGGTGTCGAACTCGCTGGCGATCTGAGCGAAGTCGTCGTCGACAGGGGGAAGCTCGCGCTCCTTGACGGCGATGACGTTGACGACGATCTCGGAGGTTTCGCCCTCGTGGTCGCCGCCCATGAGCTTGGACTCGAAGGTCGTGGTCTCGCCGGCGCTCAGCGAGTCGAGCGCCTCGTCGATGCCCTCGATCAGGTCACCGGAACCGACCTCGTAGGAGATGCCGCTGGCCGTGTCGACCTCGACGCCATTGATGGATGCGACCAGGTCGATCTGGGCGAAGTCGCCGGTCTTGGCCGGGCGGTCGACGGTGACGAGGGTGCCGAAGCGGCTGCGCAGCTTGTCGAGCTCCTCGGTGACCTCGTCGTCGGAGACCTCGATGGCGTCAACGGTGAGCGTGATGCCGTCGTAGCTGGGAAGGTCGATCTCGGGACGGACATCCACCTCGATGGCCAGCTCGAGGTCGCCGGAGAAGTCCTTGTCGCTCGGCCACACGACGATGTCGGCTTCGGGGCGGCCGAGGGGGCGCAGCTTGTGCTCTTCGACGACCTTGCGGTAGAAACCGTCGAGGCTTTCGTTGACGGCGTGCTCGAGCACGCCGGACTTACCAACGCGCTGGTCGATGATCGCCGGCGGGACCTTTCCCTTGCGGAAACCGGGGATGTTGATGCCCTCGGCGATGTGGCCGTAGGCGTGGGTGATGCTGGGCTTGAGCTCATCCGGCGTCACCGTGATGGTGAGCTTTGCGCGCGTGGGGCTCAGCTTTTCGACAGTTGACTTCACGTGGGTATCTCCTGTGTTTGAACGATTGCTTGTGGGGGGTGATGGTCGGGGCGACAGGATTCGAACCTGCGACCTCTCGGTCCCAAACCGAGCGCTCTACCAAGCTGAGCTACGCCCCGGATCGACATCTCAACCCGTCGGGGCCCTCCGGTTGGCGCGAGAGAATTCCTCACGACGGACCGATTGACCTCGGCAAGTCTAGTGCACACGTCCGGTGCCCGCCGCGCGTACTCGTGCAGCGAGCGCCACCCAACCTGTACTACGCTATTCGAGTGCCGGTAACAGGCACATGGGGATGTAGCTCAATGGTAGAGCCTCAGTTTTCCAAACTGATGGCGCGGGTTCGATTCCCGTCATCCCCTCCAGATAAATCAGCGACAGGCCTCAGCCGGGCGTCACGGTTTCGGGCGCCCCGTCGACGGTGATCTTTTGCCCGGTGACCAGTCGGGTCGTTGCGGCCGAGCGCCCGTTATGCCGCCACGATGGGGTGGCTGATATCGGCCGGGACGTCTGCGCCGAGGATGAAGCCGCGTGCCCTGGCCGCGATCATTCTTCTTCGTGTCGGTTTTGCGCGGATATCTGGGGTACATGCGTTTCTGGCGCGCATACACGCCGCTCCACCCGACCCCGCCCGACGCCTCCGCACCCTGACATTCCCGCGAAAACGCAGTTGTGGTCACCTCAACGCAGGCATGACGACCACGACTGCGGGTTCGCGGGGTGTGGGAGGGGTCAGAGCGTGCTGTGGGTGAAACGACCGGCGAGCAGGGTCGCGGCGACGGGCATCCGTCGGAGGTCGGCGACGGATGCCACGAACGGGTCGACCTCGCACACCGCCAGGTCGGCGACATCCCCCACCGCGATCGCGTGCCGCCCGCGCGCCGACGCCGCCAGGGCCGCCTGCCGCGAAATGGACTGCTCGGCGTGCCACGGCTCCCGGCCATCCTTCGTGCGCCCCACCGCTGCGGCCATGGTCACCCAGGGGTCGAGCGGCGCCACCGGCGCATCGGAGCCGAGCGCGAGTTCGACGCCCGCGTCCAGCAGGCTCGCCAGCACGAAGGCCCGCCCGGTGCGGCCCGGCCAGTACCGGTCGGCGACGTCCCGGTCGTCCATGGCGTGCTCCGGCTGCACGCTGGCCACCACGCCGAGGCTCGCGAACCGAATGACGTCCGCCGGAGCGAGCAGCTGAGCGTGTTCCATGCTGCCCCGGCAGCCGACGCGCTCGAAGGCATCCAGCGCGAGGCTGTTGGCGTGGTCGCCGATGGCGTGCACGGCGGGGCGGATACCGGCGTCTGCCGCCGTGCGCATGAGCCCAACGAGCTCATCCTGCGGCACCGTGAGCAGCCCGTGCGAGCCGGGGGTGCCTTCCATGCCCGGGTACTCGTCGAAGCAGTACGCCGTTCGTGTGTTGAGTGAGCCGTCGGTGATCACCTTGTAGGGGCCGACGGAGAGCAGGCCGCCGGTGCCGTCGATGAGTGCTCCGGAGCGCAACCCGAGTTCCACAGCCCGCGGCAGCTCCGACGTGTAGATGCCGAACTCGACTCGGAGCGAATCGGTGCCTGCCGCGATGCGGCGGCGCCAGGTGTCGAGGTTCCAGGTCATCTCGAGGTCGACGATGCCCACGATTCCGCGGGATGCCGCCGCCCTGGCCGCTTCATCCGCCCAGCCGTCCATGACGTCGTCGGCGACCGCGCCGAGTGCGTTCACCACGGCGAAACAGTCGTCCTCACGGAGCAGCCCGGTGGGATGGTCGCCGAAGCCGTGCAGCGCCAGTGCCGCCGAGTTCAACCAGCAGCTGTGCAGGTCACCGCTGACGAGCACGACGGGGATGGTGCCGGCCGCGGCGTCGAGCACGTCGAGCCTGGGCGCTTCCGGCCAGAGCCCGTCACGGAACCCGAACCCCACGAGGGTCTCCCCCGCCGGCACCGAGGGAACCCGCTCGGCGACGGCAGCGGCGGCCTGGGCAGCGGATGCCGCCCCCGACACGTCGAGCCGCCTGGCCGTCTGCGCCCACTGGCTGAAGTGCACGTGATTGTCCCAGAGCCCGGGGATGATGAACCGCTCGGCGAGGTCGACCATGGCGCCAGCCGAGTGGGCAGGGTCGATGTGGCCGATGCGCCGAATCGTGCCGTCGACGATCTCGACATCGACGATTTCGTCGCTTCCGGGCAGGCGCCCGTTTCGGAGGAGGAGGGTCGCGGGCAGGGTCGCGGGCAGCGGCGTGCCAGGCGCCGTCGCGCCAGAGGTCATCGAGCGAGCCGATCGTGCACGCGCCGCATTTCGGCGGCCAGGGCGGCGCTGGCGTACGGCCCGTCGCCCTCGAGCTCGGCGATCACACGTTCGACCGTCTCGGCCGGTTTGTTCTGGCTCATCTTGTTCTTCGCCACCAACCGGGTGACCCTCAGGCGGAAACCCACCGTTCCCGCCGAGATGCGCGCCGCATACTCGGCGTCGGGCGGCGTGCCGTTCATGCGGCGCGGCTCGGACATCCGGTCCTCGAAGTGGTCGACCAGGTGTTCGAGCACGCGCAGGTTCTCTTCGGCGCTGAGCAGCTCGGGCGTGCCGTAGAGGTGCGCGGTGATGAAGTTCCAGGTGGGCACGGCCGGCGACGCGTCGTACCAGCCGGGCGAGATGTAGCCGTGGGGCCCCTGAATGATCACGACCAGCTCGCGGGAACCGAGTTCGTGCAGCTGCTCGTCGGGGCGACCGACATGCCCGAGCAGCACGATGTCCTCGGTCGATTCGTCAAGGACGACCGGGTAGTGCGAGGCAACGAGCTCGCCCGCCGAGGTGTGGCTGACGATCGTCGCCCACGGATTGTCACCGATCAGGCGCTTGATCTCGGCCGTCTGGCCGAGCACGAAACTGGGATTCTGTCTCATCGCATTTTGCTTTCCGGGTCGAGGCGCCAGGTCACGTGATCAGGCCGAGGGCCGCTGGCAGGAGGGGCACCAATAGAGCTTACGGGCGCCCAGCTCTTCGAGGGCGATGTGCGTGCCGCACACGCGGCAGGGCAGACCCTCGCGCTTGTATACCCAGTGCCGATCGGCCCTGTTCTTCATGGCGTTGACGTAGTCGTCGGCGCCCAGGTCGTCCATGGTCATCATCTGACCGGTTCGTACGCCGATGCCGAGCAGGTGCGCCCAGTCCCGCCACAGCCCGCGCACCGTCTCCTCGCGGAGCGTCTTCCCCGGGGCGTGCGGGTTCACACGAGCCCGGAACAGGAGCTCCGCGCGGTAGACATTTCCGATTCCGCTGACCACGGACTGGTCCATCAGCAACAGTGCGATCGGCGTCGGTTTACGCCTGACCACGCCGGTGAACCGATCTTCGGCGGCTGCGCTGTGGTCGAGTTGCGGGTCCGGCCCGAGCCTGGCGATCACGGAATCCACCCGGCCGGAGTCGAGAACCTCGCAGGCGGTAGGGCCGCGGAGGTCGGCGCACACGGTGTCGGTGAGCAGACGAACGCGCACCTGGCCGACCGGCTCGGGTGGGAAGCTGTCGAGCCCGCCGAGTTCCTTCTCCTGCTCGGACATCCGCACGCGGGTGCGGCGCGGCGCCCCAATGCTGTGCATCGAGTTCTCCCCGGCCGAGTCCAGCACGGTGTCCGGATCGGTGCCGCCCGGATCGGTGCCGCCCGGATCACTGGCGCCCAGATCGGTGCCGCGCTGGCCGGTTTGGCCCATCCGGCCGTTCGCCGACGCGATCGTCGCGTCCATCAGGATGTCCCCCGAGAAGTCCCACGCGCCGTACATGCCCCGGTGGATGCGCAACCAGAGCTCGTTGTCGAACTCGAGGAACATCTGCTTTCCGACGGCCCTGGCATCCGTCATCACGTGGCCGGAGAGCTGCTCCGCGCCCGCCACGAACCGGCCCTGTGGAGAAGACAGCACGACGGGCTTTCCCACGAAGTTACGCGCGAACTGGCGCGTAATACGGTGGACGGAGTGACCCTCGGGCACGGTCAGGCCACGATGCCTTTGCCGTGGATCTGGCCGGTTGTTTCGTACTCGGCGAGCTGGGCTATCCTCCGGGCGTGGCGTTCCTCATCGGAGAAGGGCTCCGCGATGAATGCGTCAATGAACGACGTCGCGTCCTCTATCGTGTGCTGCCTGGCGCCGATCGAGATAACGTTGGCGTCGTTGTGCTCCCGGGCCAGCCTCGCCGTGCTGAGGTTCCAGGCCAGGGCCGCGCGGGCGCCCTTCACCTTGTTGGCGGCGATCTGCTCGCCGTTGCCCGACCCGCCGAACACGACGCCCAACGCCTCGACGCCCTTCGCCTGGTCGTTGACGACCGCCTGCGTCGCATTGATGCAGTACGCCGGGTAGTCGTCCAGTTCGTCGTAGCTCTGCGGGCCGTGATCGACGACCTCGTGGCCCGCGGCCGTGAGGTGCTTCATCAGGTGCCGGCTGAAGTCCAGGCCCGCGTGGTCGGTGGCGATGTGGATGCGCATAGGAGCATTCTATTTTGTTCTCGGCGCAGGTTCGAGCTGGATTACTTCCCGGGTACCGGTGCGAAGATCGGGTCGCGCGTGCGGGTTCGCTTGAGCTCGAAGAACCCGTCGAATCCCGCCGCCGCGACTACCCCGTCCCAGAGCGCAAGTGCCTGCTGACCGGTCGGCGCCGGAGACATGACCGGCCCGAAGAAGGCGACGTCGTTCACGGCGATGATCGGCGTTCCGACGTCCTGGCCCACACGCTTGAGGGCCTCGAAGTGACTGAGGCGCATGGGGGCGTCGAATTCGTCGCTGTCCGCGTAGGCGGCAAATGACGGGGGGAGACCGACGTCGGCAAGCGCCGAGGGGATGACCTCGTCGGGGTTGGTGTTTCCGCCCGGGTGGATGAGGGCGCCGAGGGCGTCGTAGAGGGCCTTGACGGTCGCCTGGCCGTGCAGCTCCTGCGCGGCCTGGACCAGCCGCGTGTACTTGATCGCCCGGGGGAAGAAGGCCCGGTATTGCTCGGAAACGTCCTTGTCTTCGTTGAGCACGGCGAGGCTCATCACGTTCCACGTGACGGCGAGGTTGCGCGCCTCGGCCACCTCGTCAACCCAGCGCGAGGTCATCCATGCCCAGGGGCACGAGGGGTCAAACCAGAACTCAATCGAATCAGTCATCCGTCCAGACTAGGCGGCGCTCCTGTGCAGCACTGCAGCACCGACCCGGTCAGGTCTGGATCACGGATTCCGCCGGACGAGCCGTGGTGATCGTGTCCGCATGCCGGTGAATGACCTTCCAGACGCCCTCTTCCGGACGGAATATGGTCGTCACCCTTAGCGACACCGGCGAGATCGTCGCCCGCACATTGACCCTGACCTCGTACCGCTCCACCTCCACGATGTAGGCGAGTTCATCGGTCACCCCTCCCGCCACGGCGTCAAACCCGACGACCTCACCCTCCCGGTAGACCGATGCGGCAAGCCCCATCGCCGCTGTGACATGGTTCCAGCCGCGCGTCGGCGGACCGAACGCGTTGGCCAGGCTCACGTCATCCCGGTGTGAATACAGCTCCTGCAGGGTCTCAGGGTTCCCCTTCACGAACGCGCCCAACGCCTCGTGGTATTTCTCGACCACTGTTCCGAAATCGTCCAAAGTGGGCATGGGCTCTTCCCTCGCCTTCCGGTCGTCTGCCAGCGCCATTATGTGATCACCAGCGCCCTGAGGCAATCCTCTCGCCGGGGCCTCACAGGGCGCCGACATAGAATTGACGGATGACCACCGTGCCTTCGACCGAGCCCGCTACGTCGACGGAGCCCCCCGCCAGCGCTCCCCGCATCGACCCGGCCGACCTTGAGGTTGCACTGAGAGTTCTCGCCTCGTTGACCACGATCGACCCGGAGGACCCGGACTTCGTCACCGTGCGCCAGGCGACCGCGAAAATGTTCAAGTCGGTCAAGGTCGCGCGCCGCTCGGAGAAGCGTCAGGCCATCGCGGATGCCGACCGTGACGTTATCGCCGCCACCGCGACCGGCGCGCCCACCCGCATCGACGACGAAACCGTCGGGGCGCAGCTGCGCCTCGGCACCAGCAAGCCCTCTGCCGGTGAACTGCTCGTTGCCCGCCCCTGCTACATCTGCAAGCAGCGCTACACGCTCGTCGATGCCTTCTACCACCAGCTCTGCCCGAGCTGCGCGGCGATGAGCCACGAGAAACGCGACGCACGAACCGACCTCACCGGCAAACGCGCGCTGCTCACCGGGGGTCGCGCGAAGATCGGCATGTACATTGCGCTTCGTCTGCTGCGCGACGGCGCCCACACGACCATCACGACCAGGTTCCCGCGAGACGCCGTGCGTCGCTTCAGCGCCATGCCCGACTCGGCCGATTGGCTGCATCGCCTGCGCATCGTCGGTATTGACCTGCGCGACCCTGCCCAGGTGATCGGCCTGGCCGATTCCGTCGCCGAACAGGGCCCGCTCGACATCCTCATCAATAATGCCGCGCAGACCGTGCGCCGCTCCCCCGGGTCGTATTCGCCCCTGGTCGAGGCCGAGTCGTCGCCGCTGCCGGAGGGGACTCTGCCCGAGATCGTGAGCTTCGGTCACACCAACGACGCGCATCCCTCTGCGCTGGCCGCTTCGGTGACGAGCCACCCGATCCTCGCCGCGGCCGCAGGCGGTGCCGGCGCCCTCACCGCGGACGACCTCACCGCTCTCGCCCTCGCGCCCGGTTCCTCCTCGTTGGAGCGCCTCGCGGCCGGCACGGCCATCGACGCCGGCGGCCTGGTGCCCGACCTGCACGACGTCAACAGCTGGACGGCCAACGTGGAGGATGTCGACCCGCTCGAGATGCTCGAGGTGCAGCTCTGCAACACGACCGCGCCGTTCCTGCTCGTGAGCCGCCTACGCGCCGCGATGGCCGCATCCGACGCCCGGCGCACCTACATCGTCAACGTCTCGGCGATGGAGGGCGTGTTCGGCCGCGGCTACAAGGGTCCGGGCCACCCGCACACGAACATGGCCAAGGCCGCGCTGAACATGCTCACCCGCACGAGCGCCAAGGAGATGCTCTCCGACGGCATCCTGATGACCAGTGTCGACACCGGCTGGATCACCGACGAGCGCCCGCACCCCACCAAGATTCGCCTCGCCGAGGAG
>JBDTAA010000138.1:0-5990 GCA_039924805.1 Cryobacterium sp. | reverse complement strand
AGGGTCGACACGGCACAGGGTCGACACGGCACAGGGTCGACACGGCACAGGGGAGTCAGCGGATGCGTCAACGCAACAAGCGCCTCGTTCTGGTTCTCGGTGTGTTGGCCCTGACCGTGGCCGTCGTGTTGGTTGTCCTCTTGGCCGGGTGCGCAGCCGGCGACGGGCCAGCCGGTCCGTCAGGAACGTCGGGCCCGTCCGATCCTGAGCCGACCGAAAGCGCGACCTCCGGTCCCGTCGCAGAGGAACTTGTCGGGACCTGGGTCGCCGACGTCACCTTTCCCCTGCGCATCCAGCCGTTCCTGACGATCGCCGCGAACGGCACCTGGTTCGGGTCGGACGGCTGCAACGGCGTGCAGGGAACATGGGAGCTGGGCGCGGGGGGTGCCATCACGACGACGGCCGGGCCGCACACGGAGATTGGCTGCTACGGCAAGGATCTGCCGGCGCTCTTTTCCGATGCGAAGTCGGTGGCCGTCGACGGCGACACGCTGACCCTGAAGGATGCCACCGGGGAGGCCTCTGCGACGCTCATCGTCGGACGCGAGGATCTGTTGAAGCCGCAGGCGTAGGCTGACCCGCATGAGCCCAGCCCCTGGTCGTGCGGTGCGCATCGGAGTGCAGATCGCCCAGCAGCACGGCACGATCGGCAAGATCCGGGACGCGCTTGCCGAGGTCGAAGCCCTCGGCGTGGACATCGCCTTCAACTGGGACCACTTTTTCCCGCTGTCGGGCGAGCCGAATGGCCCGCACTTCGAGTCCTGGATGTTGCTGGCCGCCTGGGCGGAGCGGACCTCAACCATCGAGCTCGGCGCCCTGGTGAACTGCAACAGCTACCGGAACCCCGACCTGCAGGCGGACATGGCCCGCACGATCGATCACATCAGCGGCGGACGATTCATCTTCGGCACCGGGTCGGGCTGGTATCAGCATGACTACGACGAATACGGCTACGAGTTCGGCACCGCCGGAACGCGGCTGGACGCCCTCGAAGCGGCCATGCCGCGCATCGAGGCGCGCTGGGCGAGGCTCAACCCGCCGCCCGTCCGCGACATTCCCGTGCTGATCGGAGGCGGCGGTGAGAAGAAGACCCTGCGAATCGTCGCAAAGCACGCCGACATCTGGCACTCGTTCTCTAATCCGCAGATGCTCGAGCACAAACTGGGCGTGCTGGCCGGGTGGTGCGAGAGCGTGGGCCGGGACATGTCCGAGATCGAGATCTCCTCTGAGTTGCGGCGGCGCACCGTCGACGACGCCGAGGAGCTCTACTCGCTCGGGGCGCGGCTGTTCACGATCGGGATTTCCGGCCCGCGCTACGACCTGGCGCCCGTGGTGGATTGGCTCGCCTGGCGCGACAGCAAGAACGCCGAGTAGGCGTCGGGCGCCGCTAGGGCAGCAGCCCGGTGCGGAGTTCCCGGCTCAGCGCGGCAACCACGGCCGGCAGGTCGCCCCCGTGCTCCGCGGCGACCTTGAGTTGGCGTTGGTAGCTGGCGCCGTGATTGAGGATCAGGTTCAGCTGCAGCAACTCGGGCAGGCAGCCGAGACGTTCGGCGACGGGGGAGAGCACCTCGATCAGCCGCCGCACATCGTCCGTGACGGGCCGTTCGTTGCCGGCCGCATCGAGAATGACGGTCGCGTCGAGCCCGTACCTGGCCGCGCGCCACTTGTTCTCGCGCACGAACCACGCCGGCATGGTCGGCACGCCCTCGCCTGCATCGAGGGCCGCCGACATCCACTCGACCAGGCAATGGATGAGGGCGGCGATCGCGCCCAGCTCCTGCGGGGTCGAGACGCCGTCGCAGACGCGCACCTCGATCGTCCCCCAGCGCGCCGACGGCCGGATGTCCCACCGCACCTCGGTGGCATCATCGATGGTGCCCGTCGTTATCTGGTCCGCGACGTACTTCTCCCACGCCTCCCAGTCGTCGAGAATCCACGGCAGCCCGGCTGTGGGGAGCTGCTGGAACATGAGGGCGCGGTTGGAGGCGTATCCGGTGTCCACGCCGGCCCAGTACGGGCTGGAGGCCGACAGTGCCTGAAGGTGCGGGATGTAGCAGAGCATGCCGTTCAGGATCGGGAACACTTTGGCGCGGTCCTCGATGCCGACGTGTACGTGGATGCCCCAGATCATCATGTTGCGGCCCCAGTACTGGGTGCGGTCGATAAGCCGGTGGTAGCGGGGATTGTCGGTGATCTCCTGCTCGTACCACTGCCCGAACGGATGCGAGCCGCTGCAGACGAGGTCGACGCCGCGAGGCTCGGTGACGGCGCGCACCTCGTTCAGCTGGCCGACGACATCCGCCACCGCGCCCGCCACGGTCGTGTGCACGCCGGAGACGAGCTCGACCGTGTTGAGCAGGAGTTCCCCCGTGATGGTCGGGTGCTGGGATCCGTCTGTGCCTCGCAGGCCGTCGAGCACCTCGGTTGCGGCGGGCACCAAATCTCCGGTCTCGGAGTCCACGAGGGCGATCTCCCATTCGATGCCGACCGTCGAGCGCGCGGATCGGGCGAAATCCATTCCCACGTCAGTTCCTCCGATGGTGCCGACGGCCCTCTGGCGCCGCTTCTGCCCCCAATCCTGACACCCAGATATCCGATTATCACTAATGAGTCGATGTCTGACAGAATGATTAGTCGAGTTCTCTTCCGTCCGACCCTCTAATCAGGCGCGGGAGAACCTTATTGAGCTTGCTCCGAGTGTGCCCCCACGCTCACGGCTGTCAGTTCGCCAAACATCACTAACACAGGAGAATTGTGGCTGTCAAAATCCGTCTGAAGCGCATGGGCAAGATCCGTGCACCGTACTACCGCATCGTTGTTGCTGACTCGCGCACCAAGCGCGATGGCCGCGTCATCGAAGAGATCGGCATCTACCACCCCACGCAGGAGCCCTCCGTCATCGAGGTCAAGTCCGAGCGTGCGCAGTACTGGCTCGGCGTTGGCGCACAGCCGACCGAGCAGGTTGCCGCTCTCCTCAAGCTGACCGGCGACTGGGACATCTTCAAGGGTGACAAGAACGCCAAGAACACCGTCAAGATCAAGGAGCCGAAGGTCGCCTTCGTCGCCGACGAGAAGAAGAAGCCGGTTCTGAAGCCCAAGGCGGAGAAGCCCGTCGTCAAGGAAGAGGCTCCAGCAGCCGAGGCCGCTGACGCAGAGGCAACCACCGAGGACAAGGCGTAATCTTGCTCGCTCCCGCGCTTGAGCACCTCGTCAAGGGGATCGTTGATCACCCGGACGATGTGCACGTTGCAGCAAAGAACTCACCTCGTGGCGATGTTCTCGAGGTTCGCGTGAACCCCGAGGACCTCGGCCGGGTCATCGGTCGCGCCGGTCGCACCGCCAAGGCACTGCGCACTCTCGTGGCCGCGCTGGCCGACGGCAAGCGCGTTCGTGTCGACGTCGTAGATACCGATTTCTGAAGTGAGCGATTCCACGCCGCAGCGCACCCAGCTACGCGTGGGGCGCCTGACGAAGGCCCATGGCCTCAAGGGCGCAATCAAGCTGGAGCTGTTCACGGATGACCCGGGGCGTCGTTTCGTCCCGGGCGCCGTGTTCACCCTCCAGGTGCCGACCAGCTCACCCTGGCACGGCAAGACTCTCGAGCTCGTCGAGCTTCGCTGGTACAACCAGCACGCCGTCGGCTTCTTCAAGGACGTTCCCGACCGCGAGGCGGCGGAGACGCTGGCCAAGGCGATCCTCTGGATCGACCAGGACTCCGAAGAGCAATCCGACGAAGAAGACGCCTGGTACGACCACCAGTTGGTCGGGCTTTCCGTCGTTCGCGACGGTGTCCAGGTGGGCACGCTCGCGCGACTGGAGCACCTGCCGGCGCAGGATCTCCTCATCGTTAAGACACCCGGCGGCGACGTTATGGTCCCATTCGTCAAGGCCATCGTGCCATCCGTCGACGTGAAGGCCGGGATCATCACCATCACGCCGCCTGCCGGACTCTTCGAGGACATCCCCGAGGATGCCACCGAGGCGGCGACCGAGGCACAGGAGCCGGAGACGGCCGCTGAGCCTGCTGAGCCTGCTGAGCCTGCTGACACGGATGCCGCTGCTTCATCCGCGGCCGACGAGGCGCCCACAGCCGATTAATCCCGGCCGCACGCGTCCCTCCAGGGGGCATGCGTGCGGCCACGGTTGTGTCGATTTCTCCCAGCCCTGGCCGCTGGCATGCCTCCCCGGTGGATGCGTACCGCCACAGCTGGGAGTTATCGACCGGGCACCGCCGCGATCGCAGCTGCGCCGGGTGCCAGGCTTCCGCGCGACCGCAGCGCTTCCGCACCGGACTCCCGGGCCGCTGCGACATTTTTGGTGTCGATTTCTCCTAGCCCTGGCCGCTGGCGTGCCTCCCCGGTGGATGCGTACCGCCACAGCTGGGAGTTATCGACCGGGCACAGCCGCGATCGCAGCTCCGTCGGGTGCCAGGCATCCGCGCGACCGCAGCGCTTCCGCGCGACCGCAGCGCTTCCGCACCGGACTCCCGGGCCGCTGCGACATTTCTGGTGTCGATTTCTCCTAGCCCTGGCCGCTGGCATGCCTCCCCGGTGGAGGCGTACCGCCACAGCTGGGAGTTTTCGCCCGGGCACCGCCGCGATCGCAGCTGCGCCGGATGGCCGAGCCGCGCCGGGCGCCAGGACCTCCCGCGGTAGCGACGCCAGGGCCATCCTCGCCAACTCCGCATAAGGCTGCAGCACGGGCGGCAAAGGTCGCGGCACCCAATCACCTGAGAGTCAGGGCGATCCCGGCAGCCCGGTGAATGGGCTGCCAGTGGTGCTCCCGCCTGCGCACGATGCACAACAGTGCCCGCTCGACCGACGCCCAGTCCTGCATGACCCGGCGATGGGTCACCCGCACGACGACGTAGCCCAACTCGACGAGGGCAAGGTCGCGAGCGCGATCTCGCTCGTAGGAGGCCGGGTCGTCGTGGTGCGTCCGACCGTCGAGTTCGACCACCAGTCGGTCGCCGACCAGTAGGTCCACCCATCCGATTGCCGGAACATGTACCTGGCACCGCACCGGCACATTGTGCGCCCGCAGTCTCAGCCGCGCGAGAGTTTCGAGGCCCGATCCGCAGCCCGCGTCGACCAGGTCCATCATCCACTCCCGTGTATCCGGAAGCCCGGCCAGCGCCGCCGAGAGGCGGTCAGCCGAGAGCAGCCCTCGGTTGAGCAGGGAGTCGAACGCGACGATCGCGTGCTCGCGGGACAGGCAGGTGGCGACGCAGCCGGCCGCATCGTCGATCATGTCGGTGGGGCTGTCCGGGTTCAGCAGACGCTTCCGCCAGTGAGTGACGACGTACGGATGCGTCCGCCACGCGGCCAAATCACGGCCGCGGTCGAGCGGCGATCGGAGTCCACTGCGCGGCGACGCGACAGAGACGTGCAGGCCGGCGTCGGGCATCAGCCAGACGCCGTGCGTACGGAGCAGCGACACGCAGCCGAGCCGCCCACCCACCCGGAGTGCCTTCACGCTGTCGCTGCCATCGCCCGGCAGACAATACCAGCCCGAGCGGATGCGAACGGCGGCGCCGAGGTGCACCGACCGCTCCAGCTGCTTCTGCGTGATCCCACTCGCTCGGAGCGTCGCGGCGTGCGCCACGCCACCTGCTTGGCTCAGCTCGCGCGCAACCTCGGTCATGGGGACATACTGTCGCAGCGCGGAGACCGCCAGCGGCCCGTGGGGAATCTGTGGAGAGTCGAACCGGTGGCATCCGGCGATAATCGCCAGCTATGGAGGCCCCCACCGCACCGCCCGGCCCGCACCGGCCCGCCCGCCCGCCATCGGTAGACTCGCAGCCATGCGCATCGACATTGTCACGATCTTTCCCGAGTTCTTCGGGGTGCTCGACATCTCGTTGCTTGGCAAGGCCCGCCAGTCCGGCCTGATCGATCTGCGCGTGCACAATCTGCGCGATTTCACCCACGACCGCCACCGCACGGTCGACGACACTCCGTATGGCGGGGGCGCCGGCATGGTCATGAAGC
>JBDTAA010000137.1:0-6132 GCA_039924805.1 Cryobacterium sp. | reverse complement strand
CGCGCAGGTGATCATGTCGGGCACGTAGCCGTACTCGTCACACGCGAACATGTGGCCGAAGCGGCCGAAGGCGCAGATGACCTCGTCCGAGACGAGCAGCACGTCGTACTTGTCGCAGATCTCGCGGACGCGCTTGAAATAGCCGGGAGGCGCCGTGAAGCAGCCGCCCGAGTTCTGCACGGGCTCCAGGAACACGGCGGCCACCGTCTCCGGGCCTTCGAACTGGATCATCTCTTCGATCCGGTTGGCCGCCCACAGGCCGAAGGCCTCCAGGTCGTGGCCGAGGCCGGAGCCCATCTCGTTGGCGCGGTAGAAGTTCGTGTTCGGAACCCGGAACCCACCGGGCGTGACCGGCTCGAACATCTCCTTCATCGCCGGGATGCCGGTGATGGCCAGCGCGCCCTGCGGGGTGCCGTGGTACGCGACGGAGCGCGAGATGACCTTGTGCTTGGTGGGGCGACCCTGCAGTTTCCAGTAGTACTTGGCCAGCTTGAACGCCGTCTCGACGGCCTCACCGCCGCCGGTGGAGAAAAAGACGCGGTTCAGGTCGCCGGGAGCGTACGCGGCCAGGCGGTCGGCGAGCTCGATCGCTGCCGGGTGCGCATACGACCAGATCGGGAAGAAGGCCAGCTCCTCGGCCTGCTTGGCCGCGACCTCGGCGAGGCGCCTGCGGCCGTGGCCCGCGTTCACGACAAACAGCCCGCTCAGGCCGTCGATGTACTTCTTGCCGGTCGAGTCCCAGATGTGGTGACCCTGGCCCTTCGTGATGATGGGCACACCGGCACCGGACTCCATTACGGACTGGCGCGCGAAATGCATCCAGAGGTGGTCTTTGGCCTTCTGCTGCATCGAGGCGTTGTCGGCGTCGCTGTACTCGCCCGGCGCCAGCGCCGCTGCGGGAATGTGGGTCTGGTGGGCCGGAACGGCCTGTTCTGAAATGGTCATTTTTTATCGAGTTCCCCAGTTGTAAAACTGCTTGTGGAGTTTGAGGTAAACAAACGTCTCGGTGGAGGTGACTCCCTCGAGATTGCGGATCTGCGAATTGAGCAGGTTTATCAGCTCCTCATCGTCTTCGCAGACGACCTCGACGAGGATGTCGAACGAACCGGCTGTCAAGACGAGGTAGTCAACGGAAGGAATGGCCGCCAGGGTATCCGCGAGCTTTCGCGCGTCACCCGTGGCACGGATGCCGATCATTGCCTGCCGGTGGAAGCCAAGCTGCATCGGGTCGGTCACGGCCACAACCTGCATGACCCCGGCATCCGTCAGTTTCTGAACCCGCTGGCGCACCGCTGCCTCGCTCAGGCCAACGGCCTTGCCTATCTCGGCGTAGGAGCGACGTCCGTCTGCCTGCAGCTGTTCGATGATCTTCTTTGAGACATCGTCCAGTTGCGTCGGCTTCGCACCGCCGCTGCGACTCGTTGGGTTCATGCATCGATTGTGTCAGTGAAACTACCTATCGGCAAGCGAATCCGTCGTCAAATGCACAAAATGCAGAGGAATCCAGAGAATTTCGACACGAAACGGCGGAATCGGGGGCCGTCGGGACCGCCGATAGGATGGACTCGACGGCGCGGCCAGGCCGCCCCGGGCAATCCACCAAACAGGGAGTCTGATGGCACGGGTTGGGTATGGGCTGGCACCCGGGCGGAGCGCCGAGTGGATGTTCGTCGTGGGCCCGTCCTTTCTCGCCGCCGTGCCGGTGAGCACGTCGGCGGCCATCGTGGCGAAGCTGACCGACCGGGTCGGCGACGCGCGGATCGACATCGAATCCCTCGTTTCCCTGCTTCCTCTCTCCGGTGAGGACGCCGTCTCGAGCTTTGTGGCGATCACCCTGGGTGAGCCCACCGACGGGGACGGGATTCCGGTGTCCGCGGTTGTGCGCGGCGCCGTCGCAGTCGATGTTTTCTCCGTCGGCGGCTCACGGCGGTTCACGGACCGCGACATCCGTCCCTGGCTGCTGGCAGATTTCCGGGCCGTGATCGGCCTCGTCGTCGGATCACCGATCGCCGCCGTCGTGGAACCCGATCGGCTCAATTCCGGCCGCGCCTTCGCCGTCGGCGAGGTCGAAGCCGACGCGCTCTTCTGGTCGTTTGCCGATCCGGCCCACGCGGAGTCCGAACGCGACGCCCGCGAGTGGGTATCGGCGCCAACACCGCTGCCGCGGGCAGCCCGCGACCCGGCCCCCGCCGGTGTGCCGGAGGCGGACACGATCGTTCGCCCCCCGCGCTCGCCGGAGGACACGGTGATCATCCGGCGAGCTGACCGACGGGAACTCCTGGCCGGTGACGAATCGGGGCCCGTCCCCGCGCCGGACGCGGCCCCATACGGCTTCAGGCTCCCGAACGGAAACGAGCTCCGGCTCGACGTCGCCCACTACCTCGGCCGCCGGCCGCGCTCTCCCCGAATCACCGACGGCCCGCCGCCCCGCCTCATCACCGTCGCCTCCGTGACGTCCGCCGTGTCCGTAACTCACCTCGAAATCCGGCAGGAGGGTGACACCGTCGTGGTGACCGACCTTCATTCGACCAACGGAACATTTGTGCATACGCCGCGCGGGAAACGGCTCCGGCTGGGTTCGGGGCAGTCCCTCGCGGTCGTCCCCGGTACGACGGTGGACATTGGGGACGGTAATATCATCGAAGTCCTCCCCGCGAGCGAAAAGTGATCGCGCTCCACTACCGCACGACAAAATTCGGAAGGCACACACCGTGACCCAGATTGGTCAAGGCTCGCCCCGGCATACGGTGGAAATGCCCTCCGCGCGAACATCCGTCACGCTGTCGTGGGCGGCGCTCACCGACACAGGCCATCGCCGCGAGGTCAACGAGGACAGCATCCTCTCCAGCTCACCCGTGTTCGCGGTCGCCGACGGCATGGGCGGGCACTCCGCCGGTGACGTAGCCAGCGCGGCCGTCGTGAACCGACTCGCCGAACTCGCCGACAGGACCGACCTCGACGCCGCGTCGATCGACCGCCTCCTCAGCCTCGCCGTCGAAGACATGGCGGCCGGCGCCGGCGTGACCGACACCGGCACGGGGACGACGGTCACCGGTGCCGCCCTGGCGAGCGTCTCCGGCGAGCCGAAGTGGATCGTGTTCAACATCGGCGATTCCCGGGTCTACCAGCTCACCTCCGGCGTGCTCGAGCAGATCACCACGGATCACTCGGTTGTGCAAGAACTCGTCGACGCCGGCAGCATCACCCGGGAAGAGGCCGACGTGCACCCGCACGGCAACGTCATCACCCGCGCTGTCGGCTTCCACGAGCCACCGATTCCCGACTACTGGATGCTCCCGGTGCAGCCGCGCATGCGCATTCTGATCTGTTCCGACGGGCTCACCAAGGAGCTGACGGCCTACGGGATCCGTCACTACCTGATGTCGAACCCCAAGGCCCAGGATGCCGCAAGCGCGTTGCTCAACGCGGCGCTCGAAAACGGCGGACGCGACAATGTCACCGTGATCGTGCTCGACGTGATCGGCGTGGGCGAAGCCGCGTAGTCCCCCCGAGTTGGGGGTAGCCCGGCGAGGTTATGGGCGCGGCCGACCGCAATGGCCCCGGTTGGGCTGCTTACAATTGAGGAACGCCCGCCGCACGCCGGGGTAACGAAAAGGCGGGAGGCAAAGAAATGGCACGACGACTGCCATCCGCGCCGCCGGTTCTCCCCGGTTTCTCCTACCTGCGCGTGCTCGGCTCAGGCGGGTTCGCCGACGTGTTCCTCTACGAGCAGAACATGCCCCGCCGCCAGGTGGCGGTGAAGGTCTTGCTCGCCGCGGTCGTCAACGACCAGGTACGCCAGCTCTTCCAGGCCGAGGCCAATGTGATGGCCCAACTCAGCTCGCACCCGTCGATCCTCACGGTCTTCCAGGCGAGCCTGTCGGCGGACGGCAGACCCTACCTGGTCATGGAGTATTGCTCCGGGGCGCTGGGGCAGCGCTACCGGGACGAGCCGCTCTCGGTTCCGGATGCGCTGCGGATCGGGATCAAGATCGCCAGCGCCGTCGAGACGGCGCACCGCGCGGGCATCCTGCACCGCGACATCAAACCCTCGAACATTCTCGTCACCGCGTACGGGCACCCCGTGCTGTCCGACTTCGGCATTGCGGCCACGCTCGGTGAGGCGGAGTCGTCCGACGCGATCGGCCTCTCGATTCCGTGGTCGGCGCCCGAGGTCCTACTCGACGACGTGTCGGGTTCCATCGCCTCGGAGGTATGGTCGCTCGGAGCCACCATCTACTCGCTGCTCGCCGGGCGCTCACCGTTCGAGCAGCCGGGGGTAGACAACGGTTCCGCTGCGCTGATGTCCCGAATCAGCAAGGGGAAGGCGCCCGCCATCGGGCGCGCGGATATCCCGGCGCGCCTGGAACTCATCCTGGCCCGGGCGATGTCCCGTCGGCCGGACGCCCGCCAGAGGACCGTGCTTGAGCTCATCCGCGAGCTGCAGTCGGTCGAGGCCGACCTCGGCCTCGCCCAGACTCCGCTCGAGGTCGCCATGGACGACTGGGCGGCTTCGCCACTGTCCGACCCGGCAGACAAGACCCGGGTCAGCGGCGTCAATTCGATCGACCCCCAGGCGACGCGTCGCCGCCGCAAGCAGCCCGCGGCTGCGGAGCACCGCACTCCGCTCGGCCACAGCGCATCATCCGGTTCCTCCCAGACCCGGATCCACCGGAAGAGCAAGACCCACCTGACGATGTGGGCGCTCATCGCCTCGTCCGTGCTCGTTGTCGGGCTGGCCGCGACGGCCGCGTCTCTCCTCGTGCGCCAGGCGAACGCCGGCATCCCGGCCGTCAGCCAGGTCGACGGCCGGCTGGACTCCGGCACGGTTGTCTTCAGCTGGCCGGACCCGGGCGTGCGGCCCGTGGACAGCTACGTCGTCACGTTGCGCACCGGCGAAAGCAGCATCCAGAGGGGCACCGAGTTCAGCGTCGACCCGAACGGGCAAGCGAGCGTCTGCCTCACGGTGACCGTGAACCGCGAGGGGGAATCCGGCGAGCCCAGTGGAGAAAAGTGCGTTGAGACCGGCGTGGGCGTCCCATGATCGCTCGGTGGATCGCCGCGCACCGGTCACTTGTCGCCACCGTGACCAGCGGCACGGTGGTGGCTGCGCTGATCGCGGCAATGGCCGTCGTCTCCGGGGGATACACCGCCCAGCGGCTCGACCTCGGTGATGCGGCGGTGTGGGTGACGAACGAGGCCCGGCAGGTGGTCGGTCGGGCCAATACCGCCGTCCGCGAGCTGAACACCGTCGTCGCGGCGGGCAGTTCCAGCCTCGACCTGCTGCAGCAGGGCGCGACGGTGCTCGTCATCGACCGGGGAAACAGCTCGCTCGACATCCTCGACCCGGCAACGGCCACAGTGGCGGAGAGCGTTCCGCTCCCGCCGGTGAACCCGTCCGTCTATCTCGCGGCCGACCGGGCCGTCGTCGCCTCCGACGGGAACATCTGGAACCTCGCCGCAGACGAGCTCGCCGACTTCGACAGCCTGTCCAAGCCGACGCTCTCCCTGGGCGCTGGTTCGGTGACGAGCATGGACGCCAACGGCGTATTCTTCTCCTTCACCCCGGCGACGGGAGACCTGGCGCGGGTCGACACAACCGTGGGTGACGCTGTCGTCTCCACCGTCACGCTGGATGCCGGAGCGGCCGAGGACCACTATCAGCTGACCAGCGTCGACGGCCACTGGGCGCTCCTCAACGCCACATCCGGGCGGGTATTCCTCTCCGGGCAGC
Organism: Cryobacterium sp.; assembly: GCA_039924805.1. Classification (GTDB taxonomy): domain Bacteria; phylum Actinomycetota; class Actinomycetes; order Actinomycetales; family Microbacteriaceae; genus Cryobacterium. The sequence continues at coordinate 398 of JBDTAA010000137.1, read as the reverse complement.
AGGTGGACCTGGCCGGCGACATCGCCACCGACGGCGGCCCGGCGCTCCAGCAGCCGAGCGTCACCGGCGACCGCATCCTGATCGCGCACGACCAAGGCCTCGTCGCCGTCTCGATCTCCGGCGGACACGCGACCGTGCTGGTCAGCGGGCGAAACGGCGACGCCGCGGCACCGGCGTCGGCCGGAGACTGCTCGTACGCGGCCTGGGGAGACGGCGGGGTGTGGCGTTCCTGCGCCGGCCAATCATCGCGGGGTGCCACGGCTGCCCTCGAGGGAGTCGCCGGAAACGCGAGCCTCGGATTCCGCATGAACGGCTCCGCGCTGCTGCTCAACGACGCCCGGGGCGGCGCGGCCTGGGCCGTGCAACAGGGCAACGAGCTGATCGACAACTGGGACGAC
>JBDTAA010000136.1:0-3609 GCA_039924805.1 Cryobacterium sp. | reverse complement strand
GCCTCCTTCTTCGCCTGCGCCGTGCCGGCCGAGCCGGAGACGATGGCGCCAGCGTGGCCCATGGTCTTGCCCTCCGGAGCGGTGAAGCCTGCGACGTAGCCGACAACCGGCTTGGTGACATGAGCCTTGATGTAGTCGGCGGCGCGCTCTTCGGCGTCGCCACCGATCTCGCCGATCATGACGATCGCCTTAGTCTCGGGGTCCGCCTCGAACGCTTCAAGCGCGTCGATGTGCGTGGTCCCAATGATGGGGTCGCCGCCGATGCCGATAGCGGTGGAGAAGCCGAGGTCGCGAAGTTCGTACATCATCTGATAGGTCAGGGTGCCCGACTTAGAGACGAGGCCGACCGGGCCCTTGCCGGTGATGTTCGCCGGCGTGATGCCGACCAGTGCTTCGCCGGGCGTGATGATGCCGGGGCAGTTCGGGCCGATGATGCGCGTCTTGTTGCCCTTGGCCTTGGCGTAGGCCCAGAACTCGGCCGAGTCCTGCACGGGGACACCCTCGGTGATGATGACGAGTAGCGGGATCTCAGCGTCGATCGCCTCGATCACGGCGTTCTTGGTGAAGGCGGGCGGGACGAACGCGATGGAGACATCCGCGCCGGTCTGTTCCATTGCCTCGGCGACCGTGCCGAAGACGGGCAGCTCGACGTCGCCGTGCAGCACCGTGGTGCCAGCCTTGCGTGCGTTCACGCCGCCGACCACCTGGGTGCCGGCCTTGAGCATGAGGGCGGTGTGCTTGGTGCCCTCACCGCCCGTGATGCCCTGGACGATGACCTTGGAGTCCTTGTTGAGGAAGATTGACATTCCGGGGTTCCTTACTTCGCTGCGTGGGCGAGTTCGGCGGCCTTGGCGGCGCCCTCGTCCATCGTCGCGGCCAATGTGACGAGCGGGTGGTTGGCCTCGGCCAGGATTCGGCGGCCCTCTTCGACGTTGTTGCCGTCGAGGCGCACGACGAGCGGCTTGTTCGCGGAGCTTCCGAGCTCGGCGAGCGCGCCCACGATGCCCTTGGCGACGGCGTCGCAGGCGGTGATGCCGCCGAAGACGTTGACGAACACGGACTTGACCTGCGGGTCGCCGAGGATGACGTCGAGGCCTGCGGCCATGACCTCGGCGGATGCTCCGCCTCCGATGTCGAGGAAGTTGGCCGGCTTGACGCCGCCGTGGTTCTCGCCGGCGTAGGCGACGACGTCGAGGGTGCTCATCACGAGCCCGGCGCCGTTACCGATGATGCCAACTTCGCCGTCCAGCTTGACGTAGTTGAGGTCGTTCTCCTTGGCCTTCGCTTCGAGCGGGTCCGCCGCGGCGGCGTCCTCGAGGAGGGCGTGCTTCGGGTGGCGGAAGCCGGCGTTCTCGTCGATCGTGACCTTGCCGTCGAGCGCGATGATGTCGCCCTCTTCGGTGAGCACGAGCGGGTTGACCTCGACGAGGGTTGCGTCCTCACCCGTGAACACGTTGTAGAGATGCACGAAGATCGGTGCGACCTTGTCGACGAGCTCGGCCGGGAACTTCGCGGCGATCGCGATCTCGGTTGCCGTGGCCAGGTCGATTCCGGCCAGCGGGTCGATGGAGACGTAGGCGAGAGCCTCGGGCTTCTCAACGGCGAGAACTTCGATCTCCACGCCACCCTCGTAGCTCGCGAGCGCGAGGTAGGAGCGGTTGGCCCGGTCGAGCAGCACGGAGAAGTAGAACTCCTGCGCGATGCGCGCGCCGCCGGCAACCATGACCCGGTTGACGGTGTGGCCCTTGATGTCGAGGCCGAGGATGGCGCGGCCCGCGGCCTCTGCTTCATCCGGGGTCTTCGCAACCTTGACGCCGCCGGCCTTGCCGCGACCGCCGACCTTGACCTGGGCCTTGACGACGACGACACCGCCGAGCTTCTCGGCGGCTGCGCGCACCTCCTCCGGAGTGTCCGCGATGATGCCCGGAAGAACCGGGACTCCATAGTGCTCAAACAGGTCTCTGGCCTGATATTCGTAAAGATCCACGCTGCTCTTCCAATCCGCGTCATAGCGTTCGTGCATGGTGAGGGGTGTCGGGCGCTGCAGTCGATGTCGGATATAGCTCGACGTCAAGACATACGGCCCTGACAAACTCTACCGCCCGGTCGAAACAGGCGCGAATCGCGAGACAACCTGTCGACGCGTACCGGTTGACGCGTACCGGCGGGCCGTGCGTCTCGGCTGAACTGGTTGCGCTGGCGCCAGGGACGCCGGCCACGTTCATCTCCGTCGGTATTTGGGGGCACCACCCGGCCGCGCGTGCGCCGATATCGCCGCTATGGGTGGGCCGATAGCGACCATGTGGGCGCACGCACAGGGCGGGGCAGGGCGAGGCGAGGGCGAGGTGTCGCGGCTGTTCCGTTCACACGGGAGGATAGACCGATGACATCTCAGCGGCCGGCAACGGCATCCACCCCGGCGCTCGCCCCGGCGCTTGCCCCGGCGCTTTGCGATGCCGCGCTCCTGCTCGCGTTCGTGCTGATCGGACGGGCCAGCCACAACGAAGGGTTGCTCGGCACCCTGAACACCTGGTGGCCTTTCGTCGGGGGGCTCGCCGCCGGCTGGCTGATCATGCGCGCCTGGCGCAGCGCGCAACGGATCGTCTGGACGGGTATCGGCATCTGGCTGGCCACCGTCGCCGGCGGGCTGCTGCTGCGGATCGCCTCCGGGCAGGGCGTTCAGCCCAGTTTCGCGATCGTGACGACCGTGGTTCTGGGCGTGTTCCTGCTCGGCTGGCGCGGAATCGCACTCCTGGTTCGACGGGTGCGCTCACGCGCCTGATCCGCGGGCGGCTAGTCGGTTTGGATCGTGGTGATGAAGTCGACGACGACGGCCGTCGTGTCATGCGACTCGGCATGGAGACCGTGCATGACCGGGACCAGAAAGATGCCGTTGAGCATGAGTATCAGCACGGCGCCAAGTTTCAGCTGAGTGACCGGGTTGGTGATGCCGGGGTGGAGCAACGCCCCACTGACCAGCAGGCCGGCCAGGCCTCCCAGATGAGTGGCGAGGCAGCGGACTCCGACGTGGACTCCGACCACGACTCCGACGAGGGATCCGACCAGCGCCCCGCCCGTCCATAGCTCCACCAGAACGCCGGACGGTCGTGGGGCCGCCCCGGGATCACGGGCCGGATTGCCGGGGTGCGGCGGATTGGCGGAGTTATGCACGGGGGGCAGGGGCGTAGCGACACGTCGCTCCGGCGGGTCCCGGTCTACTCCGCCTCGGCCTCGCCGCGGTCCTCGTCGTCCAGGTCGACCGTCCGCTCGTCGGCGTCGGTGGCCCACTCGTCGTCGTCATCCTCTTCGGGGAGGAGGTCTTCGTCGAGAGTCAGGTTGACGTCATCGACGTCGCGGTCCTCGTCGACGCCCTCGCTGCCGACGTTGGTCCGCCGCGGCCAGAGCGCGTCCGGGTCGCTTGCCATCATCTCTGCTCCTCACATCCGGGGGGATATCTACCGCGAGACACGGTACGCCCGTCCCCTGGCCCGGGCAAGACGCTCCCGCGCGTCGCCCGCTACAGCGAGGCGCCCCCAATTGGGCGGGCCCGTGGGCCAGTCAGGCGGCTCGCCGCCGGAGCCCGGGCGTCGCCAGCAGCCGGCCGTCGCG
>JBDTAA010000135.1:0-12086 GCA_039924805.1 Cryobacterium sp. | reverse complement strand
TCTTTGCGAAAGCCGGCGACCGACTCAACGTCACCCTCGACAACGGGCTGAGCGCCGTCACCAACCTGCACGTTCACGGCCTGCACGTCTCCCCGGAGGGCAACAGCGACAACGTCCTTCTGGTCGTTGAGCCCGGCAGCACGTTCGACTATGAGTACCAGCTGCCGGAAGACCATCCGCCCGGCGTCTACTGGTACCACCCGCACCATCATGGAACCGTGGCCGATCAGGTCTTTGGCGGTTTGTACGGTGCCATCGTGGTGGAGGACGCCGACCCCATCCCGGCCAGCCGGGAGCGCATCCTCGTCATCTCGGACATCTCCCTGGACGACGGTGGAAGAGTCTCCGCCGCGTCCCCGATGGACACGATGGCGGGCAGGGACGGCAACGTTGTCCTGGTCAACGGCCAGCTTGGCCCGAACCTGACGGCCAGACCCGGAGAACGCGAGCGCTGGCGCATCGTCAACGCGTGCGTCTCGCGGTACCTGAGACTGCGGTTGGACGGTCAATACCTGCAGTTGCTCGGCATCGACTCCGGCCGCTTCGCAAGCCCCCGGGACGTCGAAGAGGTGATTCTTGCCCCCGGTAACCGAGCGGACCTGCTGGTCACGACCACGGCCGGGAGCGCGGTTCTGCGCACCCTGCCGGTGGACAGGGGTGCCGCGCAGGGCATGATGGGCGGAGCCCGGACCTCCCGCGGGGCCGACCTGGCAACCCTCGACGTCACCGGCGCCCCGGCGCGTTCCCCGGCGGCCGTCCCCGAGCAACCGGCACCACCGGATCTGCGGTCGGCGACCGTCACCGCCCGACGAGAACTGACTCTCGGCATGGGAATGGGCATGGGAATGGGAACGGGCATGAGCTTCACGATCGACGGCCAGCGGTTCGATCCGGCCAGGGTCGACGACAGGGTGCCGGCCGGCGCCATCGAGGAATGGACGCTCACCAACACGAGCCCGATGGACCACCCGCTTCACCTGCACGTGTGGCCCATGCAGATCATTGAACAATCCGGTCGGATACTCGACACCGTGGCCTGGCAGGACGTGGTCAACGTGCCCGCCCGCGACAGCGTCCGGGTTCGGATCGCGTTCGATGACTTCACCGGCAAGACGGTCTACCACTGCCACATCCTGGACCATGAAGACCAAGGGATGATGGGCATCATCGAAGCGCGCTAAGGGGCCCTGGGCTCCACCGGTGAGGGGTCAATCAACCCGTTGACCACCTCCAGCCGAACGGGGTTCGCCTACAGTTCCTCGCTGAGCGTGTGGCGGTGTTCGCGGTACTGCTCGGCGGTCAACTCACCCTTCGCGAACCGTTCGTCGAGGATCTGGCGGGCGCGACTCGTACCCGTCGACGATGCCCCGGGGTTGGCACTCCCACCGCCACTGACCCCGCCGCCAAAAGCGCGCACGGCCAGCAGCACGAGCAGCGCGACACCGACGAGCACCAGGGGGCCAAACAGCCACATCCAGCCCATATCCCAACCGTATCCCCACATCATGGCTAGCCCCTTCGTTGACGATCCGTTGCCTACTCCTCTCAAACGTACCCCCTGAGGGTATTTAGGCGAATCATAGGCGCAGAGCAGGTCAACGTCGCAGGGGCAGGATCTGTGCGTCGAACCGCGACCGCGCTGCAATGCATCTCGGTGACGGCGTGAACGACGCCGCGGCCTGCCGCTGAAGCACCTTCAATTGCTCGGGCCAACCGGCGGCAACTCGTCATGGTCCCTGTCGTGTCGGCTGACGTCGCCCGTGTCGGGTCGACGCAGGCGTTGCGCTCGCCGGTCACGACGGCTCAGAAAGCTCGCAAGGAACAACCCGACCAGACCTGACCCGGAGACGGTGAGCTCGATTCCCTGCCCCGAAGTCGTGGCCAGGGTGGTCGTCTTGCTCAGCGGCACATCCTGAACCATCGAGCCCGGTTCGAATGTCGGCAGCCGCTCGATGGTGCTGCCATCGGGTGCGATGATTGCAGAGGTCCCCACTGTTGACGTATTCACAACGCTGCGGCCCGTTTCCATCGCGCGCATACGCGCGACGGCGAGTTGTTGCACGCTCTCGTCAGAGCGTCCGAAGTCAGCGTTATTCGTGGGCGCGAGGATGATGTCCGCCCCACCGGCGACCATCTGCCGTACGAGGTCGTCGTCCACTATGTCGAAGCAGATCGCCAGTCCGGCGGCCACACCGTTGATGTTGAACACATTGTCGCGGGTACCGATCGTGAAATCGCGCGGGATGAGCGAGAACAACTCGGGCGCCAACGGATACCAGAATTCCCGGTCGGGAATGTATTCCGCGAAGGGCACCGGGTGGATCTTGTCGTACTGGTCGACCGCGCCAGAGCCCCTCTTCCAGAGCAGGAGACTGTTGTACATGTCCTGACCGTTGACGGTGAGTGTGCCGGTGACCAGCGGCGCGTTCATCCGTTCGCTCACGCGGTCAAGCGCCGCGGCAGACTGGCTGCTTTCCAGCGGATTGAGGTCGGAGGCATTCTCCGGCCAGACCACAAGGTCGACGTCTTCGCCGTAGAGCGGTTCGGTGGCCGCGAGGTGGTCCTCCATAATCTGCCCCGGCGTGTATTCGGCGAACAGTCCCGCATCGGCATTACCCTGCACGGCGGCGACCCGCATCGTCCCCGACTCGACCACGGGAAAAGCGGGCACGGCCAGCATCAGCGCAATCAGCCCGACCGGCAGGAGGCGGCGGACGAAGCGGCGGGGGGCTGCCCGTTCCCGCGCGACCTGCACGACCACTGCGCTCACCCACGCGAGCAGGAACGACAGACCGGACACGCCGACCCACCCGACCAGCGCGCCGAAGGGGCTCTCGGATTGCGAAAACGCTAGCCTGCCCCACGAGAACCCGCCGTAGGGCCAGTTGCTCGTGGCGTACTCGCGCAGGGTCCACAGGCCCGCGACGACGACGGGTGTCAGGCCGAGGCGCCCCAGCGCGCCCTGGAATGCGCGGTCGGTGAAACGCCAGGCGAGCGCGATGAGCGCGCAGCCGAGGGCGAAGAAGATCGACTCGAGGCCGGCCAGGGCGAGCCACGGCACCGGTCCCAAATAGATCGTGAGCCAGAGGATGTGCGTTCCCCAGAACGCGAACCCTCCGACGAGCCCGATTGCAAGGGACGCCCACACTCGATGGCCAATCAGGGCGATGAGGATGAGCGGGGTGCCGACAAAGATGAGTGGCCACCAGTCGAGCCCGGGGAACGCCACGGCGTTCAGCAGGCCGCCAAGTGCGGCCAGAATGGCCGCCGACCATAGCGGAAGACCGGTCCGGGCAAGCATGACCATCGAGGGCACCTGGATCCGTCGCCTGGGCGACCATGAAGACGCCGATGTCGCGTCCCCTGGTTGTTCTGTCGTCATCGCGTGTATGCGAGGACGCCCATCATGCCGGCCTCTCCGTGGTAAAGGTTGTGGCAGTGGGTGAGCCAGCGGCCCGGGTTGTCCGCGTCGAAGTCGACCGAAAGCGTCCGACCGGGCAGTACGATCGAGGTGTCCTTCCGCGGCCCGCCGTTGGCAAGCTGGAACGTGTGCCCGTGCAGGTGCATGGGATGCCACATGGTGGTTGTGTTGACGAAGTTGAGACGCACCCGCTCGCCCGCAGTAATCGGGCGGGCGTCCTTCATCGGATTGTACAGGGAGAATGGCAGATTATCGAGCGACCAGTCATAGGTGGCCATTCCCCCTCGTAAACGGATCGTGAGCTCCCGATCGGGGGTCTTTGTCGGCAGTGCGGCCGAGTCGGCAGCTCGCAGTATCCCTGCCGTTCCCAGCCTCCCCATCAGTTCGGGGACGGCAATGTTGCTGGATGGTGTAGCACCGGCGCCGGTGCGGACAACGGCGAACGCTCGGGCCTTCTTTCCTTCCGCTTCGGCGACGAGCGCGAACGCACCGTCCCCGAGGGTAACGATCACGTCGAAGCGTTCGCCCATCCCCAGAAGAACCGTGTCGACGTCGGTGGGTTCGACGGGAAACCCATCAGTGTGGGTAATGGTCATCTTGTGTCCGGCGAGGGCGACCCGGAATGCGGTGTCGCCGCCGGCGTTGATGAGGCGGATTCGCACACGGTTTCCCGGCGCCGAGGTGTACGTCTCCGGGTCTGCGGTTGGCCGACCGTTGATCAGGTAGTGGGGGTAGTAGACGTCGCCGGCGTCGCCGCCGAGGGCTACCGATTTCGCGCCCATGAGCAAGTTCCCCATCCTCATGGCTCCCATCCCGCTCGCGTCTCCCATCCCTTTCGACAGTTCGGCGAACACCTCCGGCGGGGTCGCGGTGACCCCGTCGAGCCAGTCGTCGAGGATGACGACCCATTCCTCGTCGTAGGCCAGCGGTTCCCTCGGATCCTCGACAATGAGGGCGCCGTAAAGTCCACGATCCAGTTGGGTTCCCACATGAGGATGGAACCAGTAGGTACCCGCGTGTGGCGCTCGGAACTCGTAGCGGAAAGACGATCCTGCTGCGACGGCGCTCTGGGTGAGGCCCGGAACGCCATCCATGTCATTGCGCAAAGCAAGCCCGTGCCAGTGGATCGTTGTCGATTCAGGCAGTGAGTTTTCGATGGTAGCTTCCAGCTTGTCCCCTTGAGTGAGGCGGATGACGGGTGCTGGGATTGAACCGTAACCCCACGTCGGAGCGGGCGTGCCAGCCAGGTCTATCGTTCCGGTGCCGGCACGCAAAGTGGTCCGTGTCGTAGCGCCGGTAGCAGTTCGCGCCCCTTCGGCCTTCGTCACGGCCCGTGACGTGGGCGTGAGGAAGGTCGGCTCCGGCGTGCACGCAGCCAGCGCAAGAAGGGCCGCGCCCGAGACTCCGGTGCCGAGGAACGTTCGGCGGCTCAGCCGCGAATGAAATACGGACGGGTCTGGCATGGATGATTATCCCCTTAGGTTTGGCTTCTGTGGGTGGTCAAATGGGCAGGACGAATCCCCCGATAAGCGCCTGGAGCGAGTAGATCCACTTCGTCCACAGGCCTGCGACCATGAGAAGCCCGATCACGATGAGCATGGTGCCGCCGAAGATGTTGATGGCGCGGATGTGGCGTTTGAGGAAGGCGATGGCCCCGGTCATCCAGTTCAGTCCCAGAGCGACGAGCAGGAAGGGGATACCGAGGCCCAGACAGTAGGTCAGTCCAAGCAGCGCCCCGCGCCAGGGGGATGCGGCGTCGAGGCTGAGAAGCGAGATGGCGGTGAGCGTGGGCCCCAGGCAGGGTGTCCATCCGATTCCAAACACGATTCCCAGGAGGGGCGCGCCGGCCAGACCGGTGGCTGGTCGAAAAGTGGGTTTGACGGTGCGCTGCAGCAGCGTGAACGTGCCGAGGAACGCCATCCCCATGAGGATGACAAGGATCCCGAGGATTCGGGTGACGAGGTCTTGCCAGCGGATCAGCCAGGAGCCGGCCGCGCCGAATGCGGCGCCATAGGCGATGAACACAACCGCGAAACCGAGCACGAAAAGTCCGACACCGGCGACAAGTCGTGCCCGGGGGAACCGTGCACCGGGACTGGCCATTCCGCCGATGTAGCCGAGGTAGCCGGGGACGAGCGGGAGGACACACGGGGACGCGAAGGAGACCAAACCAGCCAACAGTGCCACTGGGACCGCGATCAGCAGTTGTCCGTTGAGGACGATGCTCGCGAAAGCATCACCCATCGGAGTGAGCCTCTAGACCAGGTCGGGATTTGGCTCGTTCTTCTGCCTCGATCGATGCCTGAGCCTTCCGCTCGTTGCGGTCGCCATGGATGATCGCCCGCATGATGAACCAGAAGATCAGTCCAACCCCGACCGTCGGCGCTAGGGAATAGACGGCGTTGAACCAGAAGTTATCCATGCTCATTTCGCTTTTTTCCCGGCGAGGATCGCCCCAGCAATCAGGAGGACAGCCCCTGCCGGGTAACCGGCTACCACGTCGAGCCAGACTGCGGGCTGCGCTGGCCCGAATGCCTCAATGTGGGCGAGCCAGTGTACGACGGCAATGAGAGCGCCGACAATCATGAGCAGCTGGCCGGTTCTGAGATAGATGCGCCCGTGGCGGTATTTCCGGCGAGCCTCATCCGCGGCTGACTGCGGCGGGGAAACGTTTCGGAGCTTCTTCATGAGGGTATTTCCTTTCGTGGAGGCGAGTCAGGATGGCGGGCCGCCCCGCCCTCCGGCGAGCTGCCCGGATCGGGCAGCCGCTCGGTCTGCCCGGCCCGCGGTGACTCTTTCCGGTCGGGCCGGTACGGGCTGGTCTCTGGTCCTGCGTGGCGACGGGATTGGACGAAGATCAGAGCGAGCCCGACGATCGCGATGCCCGCGGCGGTGACGATGTTGATCTTCAGCCCGAGTAGCTGAAATTCCGTGGGGTCGAGTCGGAACGATTCAAACCACGCCCGGCCCGTTCCATAAATGACCAGGTAGGAACCCAGCGCCTTCCCCCAACGAAGGGTGAACCTGCGTTCGGCGAGGAGAATAATGACGACACCGGTCAGATTCCACAGAATCTCGTACAGGAATAGCGGGTGGAAGAGGGTGTCAGCGGGCAAGCCGGTGGGAAACGCCGGCTGCGACGAGTCGATTTCCAGGCCCCAGGGGAGGGTCGTCGGGGTGCCGAAGAGTTCCTGGTTGAAGTAGTTGCCAACCCGTCCAAACGCCTGTGCGAGCAGCATGCCGGGTGCCAGAGCGTCGGCGAAGGAGAGGAACCGCAGCCCCGCCCTCCGGCACGCGATGTAACCGCCAATGCTCCCGACGAGGATGGCACCGAAGATCGCCAGTCCGCCCTCCCACACATACAGGGTCTTCCACAGGTCAGCGCCGGGAAAGAAGTAATCATTTGGGTGGGTGACAACGTGGTACAGCCGCCCACCGACGATACCGAAAGGCACAGCCCAGAGCGCGATATCCAGGACGAGTCCCGGCGGGCCCCCACGGCGGGTGAGCCGCCTGGAGGTGAGTACGACCGCGACGACGATACCGCTGAGGATGAACAGGGCGTAGAAGTAGATCTGGAACGGCCCCAGTTGGATCGAGTTGACGTCGGGGCTGGGGATGCTGGTGAGAATGCTCATTTGCTGGCCGTGCCTTCCGGGTTCGCAGAGGAGGACGAGGACGAGGAGGAGGACGAGGAGGAGGACAAGGGAACGGCGCATGCGCAGTGCGGCGGGGTCGTCATGTGTTGCTCTCTGCAAGTGCGGTCTTGATCAGGGCGTTGAGGACACCGGCGTCGGGGATGCGCCCGAGGATTCGCGCGGAGACGCGCCCTTTCTTGTCGAGGACAATTGTGGTGGGAACCGCATTGGGGGCGACCGTTCCGCTGAAGGCCAGTTGCAGGTCGCCCGTGCTTGCGTCGATGACGGACGGGTAGGTGATGCCGTAGGTCTCCTCAAACCCGAGCGCCGTGTTCACCTGGTCGCGGATGTTCACCCCGACGAAGCTGACTCCCTGGTCCCGGTACCTTGTCCACAGCATTTGAAGGTCTGGAGCTTCGGCCCGGCAGGGCGCACACCCGGCGTACCAAAAGTTGAGCACCAAGACGCGTCCCCTGTAATCCGCGGATGTGGTCGTGTCACCGGACGTGAGGGAGCCGGAAAACTCCACGGGTGCCAACCGCTTCGCGGCGGTGATTTCAGTAATCGATCCATCACCGGCGATGAAGTTCTTGCCGCTGCCGGCCCGATACTGATCGGCGAGCGAATCGCCGGCACACCCGCTGAGCAGGAGCGCGATCGCGACACCTCCCCCGACGACTAGCCGTCTTCTTGTGCGGGCCGGACTGGCCGTTGATCCGTATCGCGCCATCATTGCGTCCTACCGCTCTGCCTGGACGAGAATTGTCCAGGATGCGCCGTAATCTCCGCTGGCGACGATGCCGCGCCGGTCGGCGGCGAGGATCCACGGTTCGGTGCCGCCCACGTAGCCGAGGGCTTCCGGTGCACCGTCGGTCTGCCCCGTCTTGGTCCAGGTTCCGGCCTCGGCGTCCTGGCGCCACACGGCGCCCTCCGGGTCGATGCCGATGAATCCACCCCCGGCTTGCTCGCCCATGGCGACGATCAGCAACAGCACTGGTGCGCCAGCCACCCCGGCAAAGGTTTCGCCGCTGTCTTCGCTGACGAGGATGCCGTCTGCGCTCGTCCCGAAGACTCGGTCGGGCCTCGACGGGTCGGCCGCCAGGTCACGCAACTCCACCTGTGCGCCCGGCGACCAGGTCACCCCGCTGTCATCGCTGACGGTGACGGTTCCCGCGCCGGCGTCGTACCCGTAAACGCGTAACTCTCCATTGTCCAGCGCGACCGAGTCGAGGTCGTGGAAGTCCGTCTGCCCCTGGAGCGAGATCGACGTCCAGGTTTCCGCCCCATCGGTGCTGGAAATCAGGCCGAGGTTGGGAGGGTTGAGGGCGGGTCGATCCGCCGGGTCGGGGTGGCCCGATGCCAGGAGAAGCCCCGGCCCACCGACGGTGAATCCCATCGTGTCCTGGGCCCGACCGGCGATCTGCCGCGGCTCCGCCACGTTGTTGCGCCCTGCCCCCGTCGAATAGGTATCGGGGAGCGCACCGGTGGGGATGCGCCACACCCCGTTGTGGGTAGCCGCGTACGTCTCACCTGTTGAGGGGTCAGCACCCAAGCCGTGGACGTGTCCGAACCCAGCCGTCACTGCCGGCGAACGAGGCTCGTTTGCACCGGAAATGGGGGTGCAACCGGCCAGCAGAGCGGCCGCGCCAACGGCGAGGACTGCCGCGACGACCCGGATCGTCTGAATACTTCTCTTGTTGTCAGCCAAGTCTGATCCCTCGCTTACTCATAAATTCCTCCGGGTTGATGCGGGCCCCATCGACCCGGGTTTCGAAGTGGAGGTGGCAGCCACTGGACGCTCCGGTCGTTCCAACGAATGCGATCATCGACCCGGCGGCAACATACTGGCCCCTTTCGACCAGGATCCGGCTGTTGTGCGCGTAGCCGGTCTGAACGCCATTGCCGTGGTCGATGAGAACCCAGTTGCCGTAGGACCCCAGGCTGCCGGCGTAAAGAACGGTTCCCCCGGTTGCGGCATACACCCCTCGACCGCAGCCCGCGGCGATGTCGGTGCCGTAGTGGAACGCACCGACACCCGCGACAGGCCGGCTGGGCCGCGGACCAAAGCGGCTGCTGATCCACCCTGAGACCGGCAGAGCCCACCCTTGGCCGCTGACCTGGCCGACATCGCCTCCGGCATTTGCAGCAGCAGCAGCGGCAACAGCGGCAGCAGCGGCAGCGGCAGCCTTGGCAGCCTTGGCGGCAGCGACCGCGGCACGGCGAATTTTCTCACCCGTGGCGAAGTCGGCTTCCGTGACAGCGCGTCCTTCGGAGAGAACCGCGAGTTGCGCCCTTAAAGTGCCCGCGTTTTCTCGCTGTTCGGCGAGTTTCGCCTGCACCGCGGAGCTGGCGGCGATGGCGTCGCTCAGGGCCGTTTCGGCCTTCGTCGCGAGGGCGCCGAGAGCCAGCTTCGCCACCTTCGCCTGATCCGTCAACGCGGTCGCGGAGTTTCCGTCGGCCGCGGCTTGAGCATAGATCAGGCTCATGTGTTCGGTGAGTTTGCTGATGGTTCCGAGGCGGCGGAGCATGTCGTCGGCTTGTTGCCCCTCAAAGAGGAGAGTCATCGAGAGGTCGGAGCCCCCGGAGCGGGAAAGCGTGGACGCAAACCGTCCGGCCTGCCGCTGCGAGAGACTCGCAAGCTGCGTAGCCTCATCGGCCTGCCCCTGCAGAACCGTTGCCCGGTAGGTGGCCTCGTCGAAGGCACCCTGGGCGTGTTCGTATTCGACCCCGCGGCGAGCGGCAAAGTTCTTCGCTGCCTCGACGTCTGTCGCCAACCCGGATATGAGACTGCTCAGTTTCCTGATCTGCGACTGTTTCGAGGCTTCGCTCCCCCGCGCTTTCTCCACGTCTGACCATGACGGATATTCCGCCGCCACGGCGGGCTGCGTGAGGCCAATGGCTGCGACGAGGGAAAACGCGACGACGGCCGCCAACGCACTTCTTCCGAGGAGTCCCGTACCCCGGGCCTGGTGAGGGAACCGTGCCGTGATCATTCGGGCCGCACCCTCTGGGAGAGCCAACCGAATGGATCTGTGGGGGTGACCCCATCAAGCAGGATCTCAAAGTGGAGGTGCGGCCCGGTGCTTTGACCCGTATTCCCCACGTTGCCGATCCTCTGGCCAACGAGCACGGGCTGGCCGGGGCTGAGAGCAAGAGAGCCTTCCCTCATATGGGCGTAGAGGCTGCTGACCTTCCGCCCATCGACCATGTGGTCAATGATCGCGTAGACGCCAAGCCCGCTTTTGTCGGTCGCCGATACCTCCCGCACAACGCCGTCGGCGATCGCCTGGACGGGCGTTTTCGCGCCCGGATTCATGTCAAGTCCCTTGTGGAAGCTGGAGCAGCCACTGCACGGCGGCACTCGAGGACCGAAGTAGGTCGAGATGGGCACCCCCACCGGGAACGGCCATTGGATCGGCCCCAGGTAGTTCACGAACGTGCCGGCGGTTCGTGCCACACGGGTGGGCTTGCTCACCACGGCCGCCGTGTATCCGTCGCGCTGGATGATTGTCGAATCTCCGGTGTTAGCGGGGAGGTGCTGTACCCGGCCGGTGGCCGACGTGCTGGGCGGCGGGACGTCGGACGCGGCCGGATTCACGGCGATCGCCGGGAGGGAGGCGCTGACCACCAGGAGCGCGACGGAAATCAGCGCGACGGACGCGACTGCCGGTGTTCGCGGTGGCGGCCTCCTGTCGGTCGGTCGCCGGAGGGGGCGCCGCGCCCGCCCGCGGTGTCGTTGGGCGCGCTGGCGGTCCTCGGCAGCGCGCAATTGTCGTCGTGAAGGGTCTACTGGTGACACAGTGATGGCGTTCCTCGCAGTCGAGACGGAAAGTGAGGCTGGCACTTAGAGGGTGCCGAGGAGGTCCTTCATCACCTGGATCTCGTCGGCCTGGGCCGCCACGATCGCCTCTCCAAGGGCGAGGGCGTCCGCGTTCTCGCCCGAGTCCAGCTCAATTTGCGCCATGACAATCGCCCCCTCGTGGTGCACAATCATCTGTTCGAGGAACAGCCGGCCTGCGTCTGCACCCGATGCGTCCTGAAGCGCCGACATGTCGTCGTCTGACATCATTCCGTCCGTACCGTGATCCATGCCAGACATGCTCTCGTCCTCGCCCCAGGCTGCGAGCGAGGTCCTGAGCTGCTGAATTTCCGGATCCTGGGCGGCCTTGATCTGGGTGGCGAGGTCGACGACGCGCTGGTCGATGCCGTCCTTGGCCAGGACGTCCTCACTCATTGTGACGGCCTGCTCGTGGTGCGGGATCATCATTTGCGCGAACGTGACGTCGGCCGCGTTGAACGCGGCCGATGCGCTCGCTCTGGCGGTCGTTTCCGAGGCGCCATTCTTGCCTGGCGTCCCGCCCGCGCAACCGCTGAGGATGATCGCTGCTGCCAGCGCGGCGGCGGCGAGGAGGTAGTTGCGTGTTCTGAGCATTGTTCTTCCATTCATTGTCAAACGTTCAAGAGACCGAGGGGCCGTGCGGCACGGCAAGCCACGCACCCTGAGGCGCGTGAGCGTGGTTCGGTCTAAACGCGACTGATGGAGAGGACGGTCAGGCTGGGCCGGTGCAGGTGGAGGGGAATCGTGCCGAAGAGGACAACAACGAAGCCGCGGGCGTCGAGCAGGCGCTGGTACACGACCGGGCGTCTGGCGAGGAGCACCAGGGAAGCGAGGACGAGCAGCACGGAGCAGGTCATGGCCATGAGCGCGCAGCCGACCAGAAAGCCGTTTCCGTCGGAAAGCCAGCCCCCGTCCACGTGGGCCACAATGGCCTCGGCTACGACGACGGCAACGACTGTTCCAGCCGCGCCGGTTGACGCTTCCGCGGATGCGGATGCGGATGGGCTCATGCCGCTCATTTGATGCTCGGCGACCACCGAGTGCGCGGCGAGCAGGCCGAGCATCATCGCGACCATGGCCAGTACGGCAACGATCGTCGAGGTAATGACATGCCGATTGGATCGCACGGCGATCGGGTTGCCGTTCACCTTCATGTCACCTCCACTGCGATTGTTCGGTCCAGCATGGG
>JBDTAA010000134.1:0-4810 GCA_039924805.1 Cryobacterium sp. | reverse complement strand
ACGTCGCCGAGGGAGCGCAGGGGCGTTCCGTCCGCCCGGAGCACGATGGCGGAGCCGGCATGCCTCGACTCGATGAATCCGCTCCGCTCCACCACGGCAAGCTCGACCGCGTTGCCGACGGCGAAGGTCTCCGTCACGTTTACGGCCACCACCGTCAGAGCGCCGAGATCGCGTCGTCGATGACCGCGAGCGCGTCGGCGAGCAGTGCGTCGGTGACGGCCAGGCTCGGCAGGAAGCGCAGCACGTTGCCGTAGGTGCCTGCCGTCAGCAGCAATACTCCGTGCTGGGCCGCGTAGGCGGAGATGGCCGAGACGGCGCCGGCGTTGGGTTCCTTCGTTGTGCCCCCGGTGCCCGGCTGCACGAGTTCGATGGCGATCATGGCGCCGCGGCCGCGGATGTCGCCGATGATGTCGTACTTCGCCTTGAGCGTTTCCAGTCCGGCCAGCAGCGCCTTTTCGATGCGCAGTCCCTCGGCGAGCAGGTTGTTGGTCTCGATGGCCTCGAACACGGCGATCGCCGCAGCGCAGGACACCGGGTTGCCACCGAACGTGCCGCCCAGGCCGCCCGGCTGGGAGGAGTCCATGATTTCGGCACGGCCGGTGACCGCGGCCAGCGGCATCCCGCCGGCGATGCCCTTGGCGGTGAGGACCATGTCCGGGATCCAGCCGAAGTGCTCTGCCGCGTAATACGCGCCGGTGCGGGCCATGCCGCTCTGGATCTCGTCGGCGATCATCACGACGCCGTTCGCGGTGCACCATTCCTGCAACGCGGGCAGGAAGCCGTCGGCCGGGACCATGAAGCCACCCTCGCCCTGGATGGGTTCGACCACGAGGCAGGCCAGGTCGGTCGCGCCCACGGCCTTCTCGAGGTAGCTGATGGTGCGCTTGGCGGCATCCGCCCCGCTCAGGCCGTCCCTATACGGGTAGGAGCTCGGCGCGTGGTAGACATCGCTCGCGAGCGGTCCGAACCCGGTTGCGTACGGCATGGCCTTGTAGTTCATGGCCATGGTGAGCACTGTGCGGCCGTGGTAGGCGTGGTCGAGCACGGCGACGGCGCGGCGGCCGGTGTGCTTGCGGGCGATCTTAACGCCGTTCTCGACGGCCTCGGCGCCCGAGTTGATGAGCACGCTCTTCTTGGCGAATTCGCCGGGGGTGTGTTCGGCGAGCAGCTCGGCGACGCGCACGTACTCCTCGTACGGGGTGATTGTGAACAGCGTGTGGATGAACTCCCTCGCCTGGCCGACGGCGGCTTCGACGACGCTGGACTCGGTGTGCCCGATGGTGGTGACGCCGATTCCGGCTCCGAGGTCGATGAACTGGTTGCCATCGACGTCCACGACGACGGCGCCGTTGGCCCTCTCCACGTAGACCGGAAGCATCGAGCTGACCCCTCCGGATACCGTCGCCAGGCGCCGCTTGTGCAGCTCCTGTGACTTCGGACCGGGGATACTGGTCACGATCTTGCGTTCCTGCGGCACCGTGTAAACGGGAACGGCGGCGGCAGCGGGTGCGTTGAGGATTTCAGTCATGATGGGCTCAGTTTACCGATCAATGCGGTGCCCACCGCCGCTGATTCCTGCGAGAATCGTGTCCGGTCCCGCGAATTCCGAAGGAGATGTCATGAAAGCTGCGCATCACTACGCCGTGCGAATCCAGTGGACGGGCAACCGCGGCACCGGCACGAGCGGCTACCGCGAATACGGCCGCCAGCACCTGATCTCGGCGGCGGGCAAAGAGCCGATCGAGGGGTCGGCCGATCGCACGTTCCACGGCAATGCCGATCGTTGGAACCCGGAGGAGCTACTGCTCACAGCCCTCAGCCAGTGCCACATGCTCTCCTACCTCCACGTGGCCGTGCGGCACGGCGTGACGGTCGTGGCCTACACGGATGACGCAGTCGGCACGATGGAGCAGATTCCTCCCGTCGGCGGCCGCTTCACCTCGGCAACGCTCCGCCCGCGGGTCACAATTTCGGACCCGCTGCAGCTCGAGTTGGCCCAGTCGCTGCACGAGGAGGCGCAGCGCGAGTGCTTCATCGCGGCCTCCGTGAACTTTCCGGTCGGCCATGACGCGATGACCGTGCCCGAAATCGCCACGGGCTCCGTGCCGGCGGAGTGAGCGCGGCCGAACTGAGCGGTGCAGTCCGGTTGGTCGGTTTGGAGCGGGCGGTGCTGCTCGACCTGGCGGCCGGGGACCTCGCCGCGGCGGGGCGAGCGGCCGGGATCGAATTCCCCGCCTTCTTCGCCGGTGAGGCCCGGCTCTGGACCCTGCACGCCGACCGGATGGTGCAGCATCCGGCATCGGTTGGGTGGCTTGCCAGGGCCGTGGTGGAGTGCGCCACCGGCATGGTCGTCGGCCACGCCGGGTTCCACTTCAATCCTGATTCCAACGGAATGGCAGAGATCGGCTACACCGTCGTCCCGGAACACCGCGGCCGGGGCCTCGCGAAGGAGATCGTGGGGGAGCTGCTCGCGTTCGCCCGGGCGGAGGGCGCGCGCACGGTGCGTGCGACCGTCAGCCCGGAGAATGCGGCGTCGTTGGCCGTGATCCGCCACTGGCGCTTCGAGGAGAAGGGCGAACAATGGGACGACGAGGACGGCCTGGAACTCGTGTTCGAGCGGCCGGTCCAGGCCGACGGCTCGGTCGGCGATTAAGCCGCCGGCAGCGCCTGCCCCGTCTGGCCAGGCTCCGCGCGGGGCCTCGTTGTCGTTCGCTGCACGCGGCCTGCGAGGGCGAGGGGGTGTCCCCGCGGGCAAACACCGTGGCGGAGGCGGCGCTCGCCGCGACGGTGGTGCTGAGCATCCAGGGGACGATCGGCCGGGTCACGCTCTCGCTGCCCTGCGGCCGGGGGCTTCGGCCGGGTCAGCGGCGCTCGGGCCGGAGAATCGCCTGGGCCACGCGCTGCACGACACCGGCGGGCGGAGTCTCGTTGTACTCTCCCGCGAGTTCCTGGCCGGTCAGGTCATGAATGGCCTTCATGATCTCATCGGTGGCGCGCCTCCTGGCCTTGCCGGAGGTCGCCGGGCCGTGCCCGCTCACGTCGATCGGCTCACCGAACTTCACACTCACGCGCCGGATGCGCGGGAATTTGGCGCCCACCGGCTGGATGTCCTGCGTGCCGATGAGCCCGACCGGCACGACGACCGCGCCCGTTGTCAGTGCGAGCCAGCCAACACCGGTGCGGCCCCGGTAGAGACGTCCGTCGATGGATCGGGTGCCCTCCGGATAGATCGCGAAGGCGCTGTCCGATTCGAGGATATGCCGACCGGCGTCGAGGGCGTCCTGTGCCGCCTGCCCGGCGCCACGCTCGACCCCGACGGCCCCGATCGCGGTGAAGAACGTGCGAGAGATCCACCCCTTCGCACCGGTGCCGGTGAAGTAGGTGGACTTTGCCAGGAACTGTACGGGACGCGGCGCGGTGAGCGGGATGACCAGGCTGTCAACGAACGACAGATGGTTGCTGGCGAGGATGACGCGGCCGGACTTCGGGATGTTCTCCCGGCCGGTGATATGGGGGCGAAAGACCAGGCGGGCGATCGGCGCCATGATCCCGTAGCCGAGGAAATAAACGAAACCCGGCCTTTTCGCTCGCGGCTGCTGGGCTGCCTCTTCGACGAGATCGGGGTCCACGCTGGCAGCTGTCACCCCTCGACGATACCGGTGTTTGCATGCGCGCGGAGGCATGTTGACCTGCGCCGGCCTGGGCTCCACGTCCGGCCGGGCCCTAAAATGGGAGTGTGCAGAGAGTAATCATCCTCGGATCAACGGGCTCTATCGGTACCCAGGCCCTCGACGTCATCAAAGCCAACCCCCTCCGCTTCGAGGTGGTCGGGTTGTCGGCTGGGAGCAACCGAAAGCTGCTCGCCGAGCAGGCAACCTCGTTCCAGGTTGAGCACACGGCGCTGGGCGCCGGCCAGGCCGAGCAGCTCGTACGGGATGTCGAGGCCGACGTCGTGCTCAACGGCATCACCGGCTCGGTGGGCCTGGGCCCGACGATCGCCGCGCTGAAGGCCGGGCGCACCCTGGCCCTGGCGAACAAGGAGTCGCTCATCGTGGGCGGTGACCTCGTGAAGTCCCTCGCGGCGCCGGGGCAGATCGTGCCGGTTGACTCGGAGCACTCCGCCATAGCCCAGGCCCTGCGCTCAGGCACCGCCCGGGAAGTGCGCCGTCTCGTGCTCACCGCATCCGGAGGCCCCTTCCGCGGACGCAGCCGGGAAGAACTTGCCGGGGCCACGCCCGAGCAGGCGCTCGCGCATCCGACCTGGAACATGGGGCTCGTGGTCACCACCAACTCGGCGACGCTCGTGAACAAGGGCCTCGAAGTGATCGAGGCGCACCTCCTGTTCGACGTGGACTACGACCGGATCGACGTGGTTGTGCACCCTCAGTCGGTCGTGCACTCGATGGTCGAATTCGTCGACGGCTCGACCATCGCCCAGGCGTCTCCACCCGACATGCGGCTGCCGATCTCGCTGGGACTCGATTGGCCGAACCGGGTCGCGTCGGTGGGTGAGCCGATCGACTGGACCACGCCGCACACCTGGACGTTCGAGCCCCTCGACGACGCGGCCTTCCCTGCCGTTGATCTCGCCAAGCAGGTCGGTCGGGCGGGCGCGACCTATCCCGCGGTGTTCAACGCGGCCAACGAACAGGCCGTCGCCGCATTCCACGCGCGCAAGATCGGGTTCCTGGACATCGTCACCACCGTGCAACGCGTCGTAGAGGCGCATGAGCAGGACGGCGCGCTCACCCTGGAGTCCCTCGCTGCGGCCGAAGTTTGGGCCCGCGCGGCGGCCGATCGGATCCTGGCC
>JBDTAA010000133.1:0-15067 GCA_039924805.1 Cryobacterium sp. | reverse complement strand
GGGATCTTCGTCGGCCGCGGCCAGCGCGTCGGCGCGGGCCAGGGGATTGCCAGCACCGGCAGCACCGGAGCATCCACCGCCTGCCATCTCCACTTCGAGGTGCGGGTCGACGGCGGCCGGATCAATCCCGTCCCGTTCATGGCGGATCGCGGCGCCTGGCTCGGCTAGGCCTGCCGCTTTCGGCATGAAGATGGCCCCGCGGACGCATCCGCGGGGCCATCTTCGTGCGGTGGGGAAGAGTCAGTGGCCCGCGTTGCCCTCCGCGGCGAGCTTGGCGATGCCGTCGACCACGATCTGCTCGGCCTCGGCGGCGTCGCCCCAACCCTCGGTCTTGACCCACTTATTCGGCTCGAGGTCCTTGTAGTGCTCGAAGAAATGCTCGATTTCCTTGCGGGTGTACTCCGGGATGTCGGTGACATCCTGGATGTGCGCCCAGCGGGGGTCACCGGCGGGAACGGCGATGACCTTGGCGTCGGAGCCGCCGTCATCGGTCATGTTGAACACGCCGACCGGGCGCACAGACACGCCAACGCCGGGGAACAACGGGTAGTCCAGGAGCACGAGCACGTCGACGGGGTCGCCGTCGAGGCCGAGGGTGTTTTCGAAGTAGCCGTAGTCGGTGGGGTACATGAAGCTCGTGTAGAGCACCCGGTCGAGGTACACCCGACCGGTCACGTGGTCAACCTCGTACTTGTTTCGGCTCCCGCGGGGGATTTCGATGACTGCGTCGTATTCGGCCATGGCCTGATATCTCCTCGGTGGTCTAAGTCTGCGGATAACGTTACTGGATGGAGTCTGCACAGCGCCCGCGACTGTCCCCGGCGATCGCCGACGTGCGCCGAGCGGTCCGAAGTCTGCTGCCGGTGGACGGGCTTGCTCTCGTCGGCCTCAGCGGCGGCGCGGATTCGCTCTCGCTCGCGCTCGCGACGGCCTTCGAGGCGCCCCGGGCGGGCCTCCGCGCCGGCGCCGTTGTCATCGACCACGGGCTGCAGGAGGGGTCGGCCGAGATCGCGGCCCGCGCAGCCGGTCAGGCGCGGGAGCTCGGCCTCGACCCGGTGCTGGTGAGGTCGGTCTCGCCCGACGGTGCGGGGGCGGGGCCGGAGGCGGCGGCGCGGACCGCGCGGTACGAGGCCTTCGGCCGGGCACTCAGCGAGACCGGCGCGAGTCATGTCCTGCTCGGGCACACCCTCGACGACCAGGCCGAGACGGTCCTGCTCGGGCTCGCCAGGGGATCGGGTCCGACGAGCCTGCAGGGAATGGCGGCGCGAACAGGGCCGTACCTCAGGCCGCTGCTCGGCATCCGGCGCGGCCAGACCCGGCAGGCGTGCCTCGACGCCGGACTTGTCCCGTGGGACGACCCGCACAACGCCGACCCGCGGTACACCCGGGTTCGGGTGCGGCAGAGCGTGTTGCCGACCCTCGAGCGTGAACTGGGACCTGGGGTCGCGGAGGCGCTCGCCCGCACGGCGGACCAGCTGAGGGAGGACGCGGAGGCGCTCGACGCCCTCGTTATCGAACTCGCCCCCGAGATCTGCGAACCGGCGGAGGCGGGGATCGCCATCTCGGTGGCCGCGCTCGAAGCGAACCCGCCCGCCCTGCGGCAGCGGATCATCCGGTTCGTCGCCGAAAGCGAGTTCGGGGTGTCGCTCCAGCGTGTGCACACGCTCGCCGTCGCCCGGCTCATCAGCGATTGGCACGGGCAGGGCGCGCTGGACCTGCCAGGCATTAGAGTTGTCAGGCAGGACGGCCGGCTGATTCTCACCGTGCCTGGACACACTCAGAGCAAAGGACCTTCTCGCTCCCATGGAACCTCGCGACATTGACGGCGACCTCACCGAGATCCTGATCGAAGAAGGAGAGATTCGAAGTCGACTGGCCGAACTCTCCCGCAGGATCGAGGCCGACTACGCCGGCAAGGACCTGTTGCTCGTGGGTGTCCTGAAGGGCGCGGTCATGGTCATGGCAGACCTGGCCAGGGAACTCAAGCACCCGATCTCAATGGACTGGATGGCCGTCAGCTCCTACGGCTCAGGCACCACCTCCAGCGGCGTCGTACGCATCCTCAAGGACCTTGACTCCGACCTGACCGGGCGGCACGTGCTCATCGTCGAGGACATCATCGACTCCGGGCTGACCCTCTCCTGGCTGCTCGCGAACCTGAATTCGCGTGGGCCGGCATCCGTCGAAATCTGCGCCCTGCTCCGCAAGCCGGAAGCCGCCCGGGTCGAAATCGATGTCAAGTACGTCGGCTTCGAGATCCCGAACCAGTTCGTCGTGGGCTACGGCCTGGACTACGCGGAGAAGTACCGCAACCTGCGATCGGTGGGCGTGCTCGCGTCCCACGTCTACGCTCCTGCGGAGCCCGTCGGCGCCTAGGCTCAGGCCGCCAGTTCACCTTTGGGCGAACACACGGCTTTCCTCAAGTGAGCGCGCGGTAGCCTGTGAACATCATGAACGTCAAGAAGCTTCTGCGCGGGCCCCTTCTCTACATCGTCCTGGCTGTCATCGCCGTCTGGGTCGGGTCGAGCCTGATTACGATGTCCGGATTCCGAGAGGTCTCAACCCAGCAGGGGCTCGAGTTCCTCAAGGCCGGAAATGTCGCCGAGGCCAAGATCGTCGACGGCGAGCAGCGCGTCGACCTCACTCTGGCCAAGGCCGACCCCGAGTTCGGCAAGGAAGTGCAGTTCTACTACGTCGAGCCGCGCGGAACGGAGATCGTGGCCGCGGTCACCCAGGCGAACCCCAAGGAGGGCTTCACCGACGAGGTGCCCCAGCCGAGCTGGTTCCTTTCCATGCTCGGTTTCCTGCTCCCACTGCTCCTGATCGGCGCGTTCTTCTGGCTGATGCTGTCCGGAATGCAGGGCGGCGGCAACAAGATCATGAAGTTCGGCAAGTCCAAGGCCAAGCTCGTCTCCAAGGAGAGCCCTCAGGTTACCTTCGCGGATGTTGCGGGCGCCGACGAGGCCATCGAGGAGCTCGAAGAGATCAAGGAGTTCCTCAAGGAGCCGGCCAAGTTCCAGGCCGTCGGCGCGCGCATCCCGAAGGGTGTGTTGCTCTACGGCCCTCCGGGCACGGGTAAGACCCTGCTGGCCCGCGCCGTCGCCGGCGAGGCCGAGGTGCCGTTCTACGCCATCTCGGGGTCCGACTTTGTCGAGATGTTCGTTGGTGTCGGCGCAAGCCGGGTGCGCGACCTCTTCCAGCAGGCCAAGGAGAACGCCCCCGCCATCATCTTCATCGACGAGATCGACGCCGTCGGCCGTCACCGTGGTGCCGGCATGGGCGGCGGGCACGACGAACGCGAGCAGACCCTCAACCAGCTTTTGGTTGAGATGGACGGCTTCGATGTCAAGGCCAACGTCATCCTGATCGCGGCCACGAACCGCCCGGACATTCTCGACCCCGCCCTTCTTCGTCCCGGTCGATTCGACCGGCAGATCGGCGTCGACGCGCCGGACATGCTCGGCCGCAAGCACATCCTCGAGGTGCACTCCAAGGGCAAGCCGATGGCGCCGGGTGTCGACCTCGAGGTTCTCGCCCGCAAGACGCCGGGCTTCACCGGTGCCGACCTGGCCAACGTGCTCAACGAAGCGGCGCTGCTCACCGCGCGTTCGAACGCGCAGCTGATCGACAACCGCGCCCTCGACGAGGCCGTCGATCGCGTGATGGCCGGCCCCCAGCGGCGGAGCCGTGTCATGCGCGACAAGGAAAAGCTGATCACGGCGTACCACGAGGGTGGCCACGCGCTCGTGGCCACGGCGATGCGCAACACCGGCCCGGTGACGAAGATCACCATCCTGCCGCGTGGCCGCGCCCTCGGCTACACGATGGTCATGCCCACCGAAGACCGCTACTCCGTGACCCGCAACGAGCTGCTCGACCAGCTCGCCTACGCCATGGGCGGCCGTGTCGCGGAAGAGATCATCTTCCACGACCCGACGTCCGGCGCGTCCAACGACATCGAAAAGGCCACGGCTACCGCCCGCAAGATGGTCACCGAGTTCGGCATGAGCGCGGCCGTCGGTCCTATCAAGCTCGGCCAGGGCTCTGGCGAGGTGTTCCTCGGCCGTGACATGGGTCACCAGCGGGACTACTCCGAACGACTCGCCGAGCGCGTCGACGAGGAGGTGCGCCAGCTGATCGAGAACTCGCACGACGAGGCCTACGAGGTGCTGGTCACGAACCGCGATATCCTCGACAAGCTGGCCGCTGAACTTCTCGAGCACGAGACTCTCGACCAGAATGCCCTCGCCGCGATCTTCACGAACGTCGTCAAGCTGCCGCCGCGCCCGCAGTGGCTGTCGAGCGAGAAGCGCCCGGTGTCGACCCAGCCGCCGATCGCGATGCCGGCGCCGAAGGCCGTGCTCGACTGTACGGCGGCGTCGTCGGACGCCGGCGGTGACTCCGCCTCGGACAAGCCGAAGCGCGAGCCCACCCGCGCTCCGCGCCCCGCGACCGCCTAGGCCACCGCGTGGCCGTGGACAAGGCGCGCATCGAAGCGGCCGTCGCCGAGATCCTTGCCGCAATCGGGGAGGATCCGGCGCGGCCGGGCCTCGAAACAACGCCCCAGCGGGTCGCGGACGCCTACGGTGAGTTCTTCGCCGGGCTGCACGAGGACCCGCTCGTGCACCTCCGCGACGGAATCCCGGTCGGGCCGCACACCGGGGAACTGGTTCTGCTGCGCAACATCTCATTCCGCTCGATCTGCGAGCACCATCTCCTCCCGTTCGTCGGCACCGCGCACCTGGCCTACCTGCCGAACGAGCACGTCGTGGGCCTCGGCCGACTGCCGGCCGTCGTCGAGACCCTCGCGGCGCGCCCGCAGGTACAGGAGCGTCTCACGGAGGAGATCGCCGAGGCGCTCCAGACCGGGCTCCGGCCCAAGGGAATCCTCGTCGTGCTCGACGCCGTGCACGGCTGTGTGAATGCCAGGGGCCCGCGTCAGGCGGGCAGTTCGACCGTCACAATGGCCTCCAGGGGCGAACTCGCCGACCCGGTGGCCAGGGCCGAGATCATCGCCCTGATCGGTGCAACCGGGTGACGTTGATCATGGGGGTGCTCAACGTCACGCCGGATTCGTTCAGTGACGGTGGCAGATGGGCCAGCACGGATGCCGCCATCGAGCATGCGCTGACCCTCCGTGGCCAGGGCGCCGACCTGATCGACGTCGGCGGTGAATCCACCCGCCCCGGCGCGACGAGGGTGTCTCCCGCCGACGAACAGACCCGGGTGGTTCCGGTCATCACCGAGCTCGTGCGCGAGGGCCTGGTCGTCAGCGTCGACACGCTGAACTCCGAGACCGCGGCGGCTGCGGCGGCGGCGGGGGCCACCATCATCAACGATGTCTCCGGTGGACTCGCCGACCCGGACATGGCATCGGTCGCCGCCCGCACGGGGTTGACCTACGTGGCCATGCACTGGCGCGCCCACGCGCAGCGGATGGACGAGCACACGTCCTACGACAACGTGGTGACCGAGGTCAGGGATGAGCTTGCCGCTCGAGTCTCGGTGCTCGTTCAAGCCGGCGTGGCCAGGGACAACATCGTGCTTGACCCCGGTCTCGGCTTCTCCAAGCTGGCCGAGCACAACTGGCAGATCCTCGCCAACCTGCACTCCCTCGACGAACTCGGGCTCCCGGTCTTGATCGGAGCGTCCCGCAAGCGCTTTCTCGCCGCCACGCTCCCCGCCGATGCGCCCGTCGTCGCGCGCGATCTGCCGACCGCCGTCATCAGCGTTCTGGCCGCCCAGGCCGGTGCCTGGGCCGTTCGCGTGCACGACGTCGCGGGCACCCGGGCCGCGTTGAACGTGCTCCCACTCCTCGCGTCCGGCAGAATGGTCCCATGAGCACCGACTCGATCACTCTCACCGGGCTGCGAGTCAACGCGCACCACGGCGTGTACGCCTTCGAGAAGGAGAACGGGCAGGACTTCGTCATCGACGTCACCGTCTGGCTGGACCTCGCTCCGGTCGCCGCAAGCGACGACGTCGCGCGCACGATCCACTACGGCGACCTGGCCGTCGAGGTCACCGACGCGGCCAGACGCAACCCCGTCGACCTGATCGAAACGGTCGCAGAGCGCATCGCCGGCGTCGTCCTCGCCCACGACGCGGCCGAGAAGGTCCAGGTGACGGTGCACAAGCCCGACGCCCCGATCTCCGTTCCGTTCACGGATGTCGCGGTGCAGATCACCCGGACGCGCGCATGAGCCCTGAGCCGATCGCTCCCGGCGGCGCATCCGTCGTGCTTGCCCTCGGCAGCAATCTCGGCGATCGCGCCGCGACCCTGGCCCAGGCGGCGAGAGCAGTCGCCGACATCGACGGGCTGGAGTTTGGCGACGTTTCGCCGGTCTTCGAGAGTGCGGCCGTGAAGCCTGGCGGAGTAGACCCCGATGCGCCCGCGTACCTCAACGCGGTCGTCACCGCCCGCTACGCCGGCGACCCGTACACACTGCTCGATGCCGTCAACGCCATCGAACAGGACCTTGGCCGGGTCCGCGCCGAACGGTGGGGCGACCGCACGATCGACATCGACATCATCGTGTTCGGCGACCTGCAGCTCGCCGAGGAGCGGCTCACGGTTCCGCACCCGCGGGCGTGGGAGCGCGACTTCGTGCTGGTGCCGTGGCTGCACCTGGACCCCGACGCCGTCATACCCGGACGTGGACGCATCGACGCGCTGGGCGCGGCCGGGGGCGGTGGGCGATGAAGCGCACGGGCCCCACCCCGTTGATGGCCATCGCTCTGGCCGGCCTCGTCGTCGGCTTCCTGATCGACGTCGCCTCGGCGGCGACGGGGAGGCCCACCTTCGTGCCGCCCGTGTCGATGGCGGCGAGCCTCGCGGCGATCGGGATCGTCGTCGTGGCTCTGGCCTGGCCGATTCGCCAGGTGACGAAGGGGACCGGGCGACGCCGAGTCGATCCGTTCGTGGCCATGCGGGTCGCGGTGCTCGCGAAAGCCTCGGCACTCAGCGGCGCGCTCTTCCTGGGCGGTGGCCTCGGCATCCTGCTGTATGTCACCACCCGCACCGTTCAACCACACACGGCGTCGCTGTGGCTCGTGATTGGGACGGCCGGCGGTGCGGCGGTGCTGCTCGCAGGCGGTCTCGTTGCCGAGCATTTCTGCACCCTCCCGCCGGACAAGCCGGAGGAAGAACGGCAGAACGACACCGGGGGACTTCATGCCTAGGTCACTCCGCAGACTCGATCTGGCAACAGGCGGTGACTGGCAACGAGTCTCGCCCCGCTATGTGGTGGTTGAGATCGTGGGAACCGTCATTTTCGGGGTCGTGGCGAGCTCCGCTGCGGTAGGTGTCTGGCTGCTGCTCGAGCAGCGCTGGGCGCTTTATGCCGGCGCCCTGGTTGCGGCCATCACCCTCGCGAGCCTCATCCTCGAGCCGCGCCGGGTTCGCTCAATCGGGTACCAGCTGCGACACGACGACCTGCTGTTCCGGCGGGGGATCATGTTCCAGCGATTCGTCGCCGTCCCCTACGGGCGGATGCAGCTGGTCGACATCACCCGCGGCCCGGTCGCCAGGTGGCTGGGGCTGGCCGACCTCAAGCTCGTAACCGCCGCCGCGGCGACCGGGGTGCTCATCCCCGGATTGACGGTGGACGACGCTGAGAGCCTCCGCGACCGTCTCGTGCACCTGGCGGAGAGCCGCCGGGCCGGGCTGTGACCTCCTCGCTGGCCGACGGCGACTGGCACCGCCTCCATCCGGCAACGCCGCTTCTTCGCGGGGGGATCTTCGTCTTCGCGGCGCTCGGCTTCGTCATCGCCAACCTGCGGGAACGGCTGATCGACATCTTCTTCGGCGTTCCGATGGGCAGCGGAGACCCCATCGACGAGATCTATCGCCGCGGGGCCGTCGGCTGGGCATTGCTGGTCGTCGCGGTGATTCTCGTCGCCATCGTGACCGGCTTCTACCTCAGCTGGCGGATGCACACGTTCCGCGTGAACGAGGAGATCGTGGAGGTGCGCAGCGGCATCGTGTTCCGCAGTAACCGTAAGGCGCGCCTCGACCGGATCCAGGGAGTCAACATCGAACGCGCGCTCGTACCGCGTCTGTTCGGCGCGGCCAGGCTCGAAGTGAGCGGTGCCGGGCAGGACGCGAACGTGCAGCTCGCCTACCTGGGCTCGGCGCGGGCGGACGAGCTGCGACGCGACATCCTGCGCCTCGCCTCCGGCGCTCGCCGGGCGGCCGAGCCGGAGGCCGCGGCGGCCGCGGAGTCGGAGGCGGGCATCGGGGAGCGTTTCGCCGAGGAGCGTGTTGGCACCGAGCCGGGAACAAGCGTTGGTGACTTCGCCCGCGACCGGGTCTCGGAATTCCTCGCCCCCGAACTCGATCCGGATGCCGCGCCGCCGGAATCGGTCGTGCGCATCCCGCCCGGGCGGCTGGTCGGCTCAATCGTGCTGAACGGCTTCACCGTGGTGCTGGTCGTCGGGGCCATTGCCCTGGTCGTCAGCGGCACCGTCTTCGACAGTGGCTGGCTACCGCTCACCGTCGTCCCGGGTCTCATCGGGGCTGCCGGATTCTACTTCTCCCGGCTCACCAGGTCGCTGCGTTTCAGTATCGCCGGTACCCCCGATGGCGTGCGCGTAGGGTTCGGCCTCTTCTCGACGAGCAACGAAACACTTCCGCCGGGCCGCATCCACGCGATCGGGATCTCGCAGCCGCTCCTCTGGCGGCCGTTCGGCTGGTGGCAGGTGCAGATCAACAAGGCCGGCCGGTCCTCCAACCAGGGTGCAGCCGGCGAGGCGAGCACGACCGTGCTTCCGGTCGGCACTATGGCCGATGTGGCCAGGGTGCTCGAGCTCATCCTCCCGGGATACAACACCGAGGAGCAGCGCACCCTGATCGAACGCGGGATGCGCTCGAAGGGCGGCGACGACGGGTACGTCAATGCTCCCCGGCGAGCCGCGTGGCTGCGTCCCTTCTCCTGGCGACGTACCGGCTACACGGTCTCCGTCGGCGCCGCCGTGCTCCGCCGCGGAGTCATCGCCCGTGAGCTCGTCCTCGTGCCGCTGGCCAGGGTGCAGAGCGTGGGCGTCGACCAGGGCCCGATCCAGCGGCGGCTGCGGCTGGCCTCCGCGCGCCTGCACACCGTGTCGGGTCCGGTTAGGGCGTCTCTCAGCGTCGTCGACGCCGCGGAGGCCGTGCGGCTGTTCGAGTCCATCGCCGCCGGAGCCGTCACCCACGCCATCTCAGACACCAGCCACCGCTGGAACCACGCCACGGGAGCCCCCGAATGACCCAACGACCCGGCCGACTCGGAATCGGCATCATCGGGGCCGGCCGTGTGGGCCCCATCCTCGGCGCCGCCCTCGCCGGCGCCGGCCACGCCATCGTCGGCATCTCGGCGATCTCGCAGGAGAGCCGCGACCGGGCCGAGGCCATCCTGCCGCGCGTGCCGATCCTGACGGTGCCGCAGATCGTCGAGCGCAGCGAGCTCGTGATCATCGCGGTGCCCGACGCCCAGCTGGAGAGCCTCATCGCCGGCCTCGCCGCGACCGACACCTGGCGGCCCGGCCAACTCGTGCTGCACACCTCCGCGCGCTTCGGAACGGCCGTTCTCGCCCCGGCTCGGGCGGGCGGCGCCATCCCTCTGGCGATCCACCCCGCCATGACGTTCACCGGCACGAGCATCGACATCGCCCGGCTGGCCGACAGCTACTTCGCGGTGACCGCGCCGGCACCGGTGTTGCCCATCGCGCAGGCGCTCGTCGTGGAGATGGGCGGCGAACCCGTCATCGTGGCCGAGGAGGACCGCGTCGCCTACGCCGAGGCGGTGGAGACAGCGACCGCGTTCTCGACCGCCATCGTCGACCAGGCGACGCGCATACTGGAGGGGATCGGGATCGAGCGGCCCGGCGCCGTGATCGCGCCGCTCGTGCGGTCCGCGATGGAAAACGCGCTCGCCCGCACAGGCCAGGATGCCGTCGACCTCTCCGAGCTCGCCCGCGATACCGACTACCCGGAGGACGAATGACCGTGCGCACCATCCCGGAGGTCATCGCCACGATTGAGGAGCTCCGCAACCGACTGGGCCTCACGGCGCAGAACTCCGCCGTGACCGGCGACCGCACCCGCGTTGTGCTCGTGGCGACCATGGGCGCCCTGCACGCCGGGCACCTGGCGCTCGCCCGACGTGCCGTCGAGCTCGGCGACACCGTCGTCGTCTCGATCTTCGTGAATCCGCTCCAGTTCGGCGCGGGGGAAGACCTCGACCGCTATCCGCGCACACTCGATGCGGATATCGCCGCCCTCGCAGAGATCGGCGTGTCGTACGTTTTCGCCCCGGGGACGCAGGAGATGTACCCGGACGGCGCGGCCGAGACCCGCGTGACCGCCGGGCCCGTCGGCTCGCTCTATGAGGGGACGTCCCGGCCGGGGCACTTCGACGGCATGCTCACGGTGGTCGCCAAGCTGATTAACATCGTCGACCCCGACGTCGCCGTGTTCTGCCAGAAGGACGCGCAGCAGGTCTACCTGATCAAGCGGATGGTCGCCGAGCTCAACTTCCGGGTTTCGATCGAGGTCGTCCCGACGGTGCGCGAAGACGGCGGGCTTGCACTCTCCAGCCGTAACCGGTACCTCGACGCCGAGCAGCGGGAGAACGCCCGTTCTCTCTCGATCGGCCTCGGTGCCGCGGCATCCGCCGCCTCGCAGGGGGCCACGGCCGCCCTCGCTGCGGCCCGCGCGGTCATCGAGGCCCAGCCACTGGTTAAACTGGACTATCTCGTTGTCGTGCACCCGGAGACCTTCCTTCCGGTCCACGACGACTATCGCGGCCCGGCAAGAATGCTTGTCGCCGCGCTGGTCGGAACCACCAGGCTCATCGACAACGTCCCCCTCGACATCACCTAACCACCCCAACGACCACCGCCGACTGGCCGGGCCCGCCCGTGTCGCAGCCGGCCGACGGAGATCCGCAATGAGCGAAAACCACGACGCAGCCCCCGAGGTCAGCGACGACGAAACCACCGACGAGATCACCGAGCAGAAGGCCGTGCGTCTGGCCAAGCGGGAGCGGCTGAATGCCGCGGCCGCGGGCCCCGGCGGCGGCGCATACCCGGTCTCGGTTCCCGTGACCGACACG
The DNA here is from genome assembly GCA_039924805.1 of Cryobacterium sp. Classification (GTDB taxonomy): domain Bacteria; phylum Actinomycetota; class Actinomycetes; order Actinomycetales; family Microbacteriaceae; genus Cryobacterium. The sequence continues at coordinate 3,974 of JBDTAA010000133.1, read as the reverse complement.
ATCCCCGCGGTGCGTGCCCGCTTTGGAGAGCTCGAGGCCGACGCGAAAACCGGTCTCACCGTCGGACTCGCCGGCCGCATCGTGCACCTGCGCAACACCGGCAAGCTGTGCTTCGCGAGCCTGCAATCCGGCGACGGGACTCGCATCCAGGCGATGGTGTCGCTCGGCGAGGTGGGCGAATCCTCGCTCGCGGACTGGAAGGACCTCGTCGACCTCGGCGACCACGTCTTCGTCTCCGGCGAAGTCATCTCCTCCCGCCGCGGAGAACTATCCATCATGGTCACCGAATGGCAGGTCGCCGCCAAGGCGGTGCTGCCCCTGCCGAACCTGCACAGCGAGCTGAGCGAGGAGACCCGGGTGCGAAGCCGTTACCTTGACCTCATCGCAAGGGAGCAGGCCCGCCGCAACGTTGTGCAGCGCTCGCGGGCCGTCGCCAGCCTCCGGGCGACGTTCACCGCTCGCAACTTCATCGAGATCGAAACGCCGATGCTGCAGGTCATGCACGGGGGCGCATCCGCCCGCCCGTTCGCGACCCACAGCAACGCGTTCGACACCGAGTTGTTCCTGCGCATTGCGCCCGAGCTGTTCCTCAAGCGCGCCGTCGTTGGCGGGATCGACCGCGTCTACGAGATCAACCGCAACTTCCGCAACGAGGGCGCCGACTCCACCCACTCCCCGGAGTTCTCCATGCTCGAGGCGTACGAGGCCTACGGTGACTACAACTCCATAGCCGACCTGACGCAGACCTTGATTCAGGATGCCGCGTTCGCGATCTCCGGTTCGCACGTTGTGACCTGGGCCGACGGCACCGAGTTCGACCTCGGCGGCGACTGGGACCGGATCAGCATGTACGGCAGCCTCTCCGCCGCCGCCGGGATGACGCTCACCCCCGCAACGCCGATCGCGGAACTCAAGGCGCTCTCCGACCGGGAGGGCCTCGATATCGACCATCCGATCCACGGCAAATACGTCGAGGAACTGTGGGAGCACTTCGTCAAGGGTGGACTCACCCGGCCCACCTTTGTCCTGGATTTCCCCGTCGACACCAGCCCGCTCGTGCGAGGCCACCGACAGGTCGCCGGCGTCGTAGAGAAGTGGGACCTGTATGTGCGCGGCTTCGAGCTCGCCACCGGCTACTCCGAGCTCGTCGACCCGGTCGTGCAGCGCGAGCGCTTCGTGGAACAGGCCAGCCTCGCGGCCGGTGGCGACCCGGAGGCGATGCGCCTGGATGAGGAGTTCCTGCGCGCCCTCGAATACGGCATGCCGCCCACCGGTGGCATGGGCATGGGCATCGACCGTCTGCTGATGGCGCTGACCGGGCTCGGCATCCGCGAGACCATCCTTTTCCCGCTAGTGAAGTGAGGACCGAGTGAGCTTTCTACCCAAGGACCAGCTGGAACCCGGCGGCGGCAAAAAGGGCCCGTCGATGGCCCGGATTACGCTCTGGCTCGTTGCCGGCGGCGCCGGCATATACCTGCTCGGCTCCGGCATCTACGAACTACTGACCAAGTAGCCTGCCGACCCGGCCCGTCATTTGCACGTATCCTAGAGACACTATGGATGAATTCTGGGCCAACGCATTGGGATCGCTGGCGCCGACCGTCCTGGTCGGTCTGATCTTCTGGTTTGTGATGCGGGCGATCATCCGGGCGGACCGGACCGAGCGCAAGGTCTACGCGCAGATCGAGACGGAAGAGCGCGCTCGGCTGGGCCTCGACGCGCCCGACCAGGTTAACTAGCCCGGATGCCCGACATCAGCGGCGCGACCATTGTCATCGCGCTGGCAATACTCGTTGACTTCGTCGTCCGCGTCATCGCCATCATCGTTGTGCCCCGCAACCGCCGCCCCACATCCGGAATGGCCTGGCTGCTCGCCATCTTCTTCATCCCCTACATCGGCATTCTCTTGTTCCTGCTCATCGGCTACCGCACGCTGCCCAAGCGGCGGCTGGCCATGCAGGAGGAGATCAACCAGTTCATTATGAACAGCACCGACGGCATGGAGCTCGTCGTGCGTGACCAGCCCTGGCCGACGTGGCTCGAATCCGTCGTGGAACTCAATCGCAACCTGGGTGCGATGCCGCTGGTCGGCGACAACTCCGCCCGGCTGCTCGGCGACTACGAGGGGTCGTTCGAGGCGATGATCGCCGACATCGACACGGCCGCGCGATTCGTGCACGTCGAGTTCTACATCCTCGCCCTCGACGAGACCACGGCGCCGTTTTTCGACGCGCTGGAGCGGGCAGTCCACCGCGGCGTCACGGTGCGAGTGCTGATGGACCACATTCAGTCCATGCGCCAGCCCGGCTACGCGGCAACCAAGGCGCGGCTCACGGCTTCCGGCGTTCAGTGGGAGCTGATGCTCCCGCTGCAGCCCCTGAAGGGCAAATGGCAGCGACCGGACCTTCGCAACCACCGCAAGCTGCTCATCGTCGACGGCGAGATCGGGTTCATGGGTTCGCAGAACATCGTCGACCGCTCCTACAATTCGCCCAAGAACATCCGGCGCGGCCTGAAATGGAAAGACCTGATGACGAGGCTCGACGGGCCGATCGTCGCCGGGCTCAACGCGATCTTCATCACCGACTGGTACAGCGAAACGAACGAGCTGCTCACCCGGGACATCCACCCGGTTCGGCCCGAGTCGGTGCCGGACGCCCTGGACTGCCAGGTGGTGCCGAGCGGGCCCGGCTTCGTCGGTGAGAACAATCTCCGGCTGTTCCTCGCGCTGCTCTACTACGCGCAGGAGCGCATCATCATCACCAGCCCGTACTTCGTGCCGGACGAGTCGATCATGTACGCCATCACGACGGCCACGCAGCGGGGGCTGCGCGTCGAACTGTTCGTCTCGGAGGTCGGAGATCAGGCCCTCGTCCACCACGCCCAGCGTTCGTACTACGAGGAGTTGCTCCGGGCCGGGGTGACTATCTACCTCTACAAGCCGCCGTATGTGCTGCACGCCAAGCACTTCACGATCGACGATGACGTGGCCGTGATCGGGTCGAGCAACATGGACATGCGCTCGTTCAGCCTCAATTTCGAGGTGTCGCTGATGGTACGAGGACGGTCGTTTGTGCAGGAGCTGCGCGCGGTGGAGGACGGCTACCGGGCCGACAGTCGCGAACTCACCCTCGAGGAGTGGATGAAGCAGCCGCTGCGCTCAACCGTGCTCGACAATCTCGCCCGCCTGACCTCCGCCGTGCAGTAACAAGCGGGTCCGGGTCACGGCTCGTGCGCGTCATCCGTCACGCCTAGGGCGAACAAGCGCGTACAACCCAGTTTCGCTGGTTACTCTCGATGTATCGGCGCCACAACCGCCCTGGCGCCAAGGGAGTAATCATGTTCGAGAGATTTACCGACCGAGCTCGTCGCGTCGTCGTTTTGGCCCAGGAAGAGGCCAAGATGCTCAACCACAACTACATCGGCACCGAGCACATCCTGCTCGGGCTGATCCACGAGGGTGAAGGCGTCGCCGCCAAGGCCCTCGAGAGCCTGGGCATTTCGCTTGACGCAGTGCGCGAGCAGGTCCAGGACATCATCGGCCAGGGCCAGCAGCAGCCGACCGGGCACATCCCGTTCACGCCGCGCGCCAAGAAGGTTCTCGAGCTCAGCCTCCGCGAGGCCCTGCAGCTCGGCCACAACTACATCGGCACGGAGCACATCCTGCTCGGCCTCATCCGAGAGGGTGAAGGCGTTGCCGCCCAGGTGCTCGTGAAGCTCGGCGCGGACCTCAACCGTGTGCGCCAGCAGGTCATCCAGCTCCTCTCCGGCTACCAGGGCAAGGAGGCTGTCGCCGTCGGCGGCAATGACGCCACACCCGACAAGGGCTCGCAGATTCTCGACCAGTTCGGTCGCAACCTCACTCAGGCGGCCCGCGACGGCAAGCTCGACCCGGTCATCGGGCGCGAGAAGGAGATCGAGCGCGTGATGCAGGTGCTCAGCCGTCGCACCAAGAACAACCCGGTGCTCGTCGG
>JBDTAA010000132.1:0-12439 GCA_039924805.1 Cryobacterium sp. | reverse complement strand
CGCCATCGACGAGGCCGTCGAGGCCGCGAAGGTGCTCTCGACGAACGACTCCGCCGGGTTCGTCAACGGTCTCCTCGGCCGGATTGCGCAGACCGCTCCTTCCGTCTGAGGCACAAAGGTGCAGCCCCCAGAACCCGATGTCACCGCCGGCGTGCTTCTGGTACCGGCGTCTCTGCCGCTCCCGGCAGTCGAAGGTGGCCGGTCGGCCCAGCGGCCGGGCTGCGGTGGCCGGGCACGGGCCGAGCAGGTGCTAGGCTGACGGGCGGAAATAGACATCCTTTAACAGCCGTCCAGTGAGACGGGGAAGGAGGTCGGTTTGATGGCACGCACCGTGCTCACACAGGCTGACATCACCCGGGCGTTGACTCGGATCTCACACGAGATCCTCGAGTCCAATCGGGGGCCCGACAATCTCGTCATCCTCGGCATCCCCACCCGAGGCGTCGTTCTCGCGCGCCGCATCTTCGAGACCATCCAGCGCATCGAACCGAGCGCGACGGATGTCCGGGTCGGTTCCCTCGACGTGACCCTCTACCGCGACGACCTCTCCCGAACCCGCACGCGCACCCCGTCACCCACCCAGGTGCCCGGCAGCATCGACGGAAAAACCGTCGTCCTCGTCGACGACGTGCTCTACTCCGGGCGCACCATCCGATCCGCCCTCGACGCGCTCGGCGACCACGGCCGCCCGAGCAGTGTGCGCCTGGCCGTCCTCATCGATCGGGGACACCGGGAGCTGCCGATCAGGGCCGACTTCGTGGGTAAGAACCTGCCGTCCTCGACCGAGGAACGCATCAGCGTGCATCTCACCGAGACCGACGGCGACGAATTCGTGAGCATCGACGGAGGCAGCGCATGAGGCATCTCCTGTCGACGAAGACCATCGGCCGTGAGGAAGCCATCGTGCTCCTCGACGTCGCGGAGGACATGGCGGATGTCGCCAACCGCGAGGTCAAGAAGCTGCCGACCCTGCGCGGCAAGACCGTCGTCAACCTCTTCTTCGAGGACTCCACCCGCACCCGGATCTCGTTCGAGGCCGCCGCCAAAAGGCTCAGCGCCGACGTCATCAACTTCAGCGCAAAGGGGTCGAGCGTGTCCAAGGGCGAGAGCCTCAAGGACACGGCGCAGACCCTCGCGGCGATGGGCGCCGACGGGGTCGTGATCCGCCACCCCTCCTCCGGGGCGCCACAGGTGCTCGCGGCCAGCGGCTGGATCGACGCCGGGATCATCAACGCCGGAGACGGCACCCACGAACATCCCACCCAGGCGTTGCTCGATGCGTTCACGATCCGGCGCCGACTGCACGGGTCGGCGTCCAGGGGGAAGAACCTCGACGGCGTCGCTGTCACCATCGTCGGGGACATCCTGCACTCCCGGGTGGCCAGGTCGAACCTGTGGCTGCTCACGACGCTCGGCGCGCGCGTCACCCTGATCGCCCCGCCGACGCTGCTGCCCGCCGACACGTCCGGCTGGCCGGCGACCTTCGGCTTCGACCTGGACGCCGCGATCAACGACGGACCCGACGTGGTCATGATGCTGCGCATCCAGGCCGAACGGATGAGCGCCTCCTTCTTCCCCAACCCGCGCGAGTATTCCCGCCGCTGGGGGCTCGACGACGAGAGGTTCGCCCGGCTCCGGGCGGATAGCATTGTCATGCACCCAGGCCCGATGAATCGCGGCCTGGAAATATCGTCGGCCGCGGCCGACTCGGCGAGGTCGACCGTGCGGGAACAGGTCGCAAACGGCGTATCCGTGCGAATGGCCTCGCTGAACATGCTTTTGTCCGGTGACCGGGAGGATTCGTAGATGCCGAAGGAACGCGCGATCGAAGCGGACTACCTGATTCGGGGAGCGACGCTGCCGGATGGCGCCCGCACCGATATCGTGCTGGCCGGCGGCCGCGTCGCCGAACTGGGTTCCGGCCTCTCCAGGGCCGGCGCGACCACGATCGACGCCGACGGCCTGATCGCGCTGCCCGGCCTCGTCGACCTGCACACCCACCTGCGAGAACCGGGCTCCGAGCAGAGCGAAACCGTTCTCACCGGCAGCCAGGCCGCCGCCAGGGGCGGATTCACCAGCGTCTTCGCGATGGCGAACACCTCGCCCGTGCAGGACACCGCCGGCGTCGTCGAGCAGGTGCTCGCCCTCGGTGAGCAGGCCGGGTACGTCACGGTGCAGCCCATCGGCGCCGTCACCGTCGGTCTCGCGGGGCAGCGACTGGCCGAACTGGGTGCCATGGCCGCCAGCCGGGCTCGGGTGCGCGTCTTCTCCGACGACGGCTTCTGCGTCGCCGACCCGCTGCTCATGCGCCGCGCCCTCGAATACGTCAAGGCGTTCGACGGCGTCGTCGCCCAGCACGCACAGGAACCGCGCCTCACCGAGAACGCCCAGATGAACGAGGGCGCCCTGTCCGGCGAGCTCGGCCTGACCGGCTGGCCGGCCGTGGCCGAGGAATCGATCATCGCCCGCGACGTGCTCCTCGCCGAACACGTCGGCTCCCGCCTGCACGTCTGCCACGTCTCCACCGCAGGCTCCGTCGACGTCATTCGCTGGGCCAAGGCCCGCGGCATCAACGTCACCGCCGAGGTCACCCCGCATCACCTGCTGCTCACCGAGGAACTCGTCGTCGGCTATGACGCACGATTCAAGGTCAACCCGCCGCTCCGCCGCCGGGAGGACGTCGAGGCTTTGCGCGTCGGCCTGGCCGACGGCACCATCGACATCATCGCCACCGACCACGCGCCGCACCCGGTCGAGGCGAAGGACTGCGAATGGGATGCCGCCGCCAACGGCATGGTCGGCCTCGAGTCGGCGCTCTCGGTCGTCCACGCCTCCGTGATCGCGAACGGGCACATCGACTGGACCGACCTGGCCCGGGTGCTTTCCAGCACGCCGGCCCGGATCGGGCGGCTCGCCGGACAGGGCAGGCGCACGGAAGCGGGTGCCCCGGCAGAGCTCACCCTCTACGACCCGGCCGCCAGCCGCGTCTTCGGAACCGACGACCTGTCCGGTAAGGGCGTGAATTCTCCCTACCTGGCGATGACGCTGCCCGGCCGGGTGCAGGCCACCTTCCACCATGGCTACCCCACTGTGCTGGGCGGCGCCCTGCTCCCGGCCGACCAGATTGCTGCAGCCCAGCGCGCCGCGGCACAGCGGGAGGTTGGCAATGGATAGGGCCGTCCCCACCCTCATCATCGTGGCCGTCCTGCTCGGCCTCCTCGCACTGATGTTGCGCAGCTGGCGCGCGCGCGCCCGCCGCGACGCACAACTGGTGCCCGGCCACCCGCAGCCCAATGGCGAGGCGACCCCGCTGGCCGAGGCCCGGGTCAACTACGTGGCGACCACACCGCGCGAACGGCCACTCGAACGGCTCGCCATCCGCGGGCTGGGCTTCCGGGCCAGGGGCGCGCTCACCGTGACGGATGCCGGCGTGTCCGTCGACCTGCCGGGCGAGCAGGCCGTGTTCATCCCCGCCGAGGCCATCGAAGTGCTCACCCCGGCCACCGTGGCGATCGACCGCGCGGTCGAGACCGACGGGCTGCTGCGGCTGGGCTGGCGCCTGCACGACACCGACACCGCCTCCGGCGACCTCGTCTCCGTTGACAGCTACTTCCGTATCCCCGATTCCTTCGACCGAGACCGCATCACAGATGCGATTCGATCCATCGCAGTCGGCGCCGCCGGCCCGACTGCACGCGACGAAAGTGAGGCCTAGCATGGGTATCCCAGCAGACACCGACCAGAACAAGACCGCACCGTCGCCCGCCGTGCTCGTGCTCGAAGACGGCCGTCGCTTTGTGGGCCGTGCCTACGGCAGCACAGGCCAGACGCTCGGTGAGATCGTCTTCGCCACCGGGATGACCGGGTACCAGGAGACGCTGACCGACCCGTCATACGCCGGCCAGATCGTGCTCATGACGGCGCCGCACATCGGCAACACCGGCGCCAACGACGAGGACATGGAGTCCCGCAAGATCTGGGTCTCCGGCTTCGTCGTGCGCGAGCCTTCCAGGGTCACCTCGAACTTCCGCTCCCAGCGCAGCCTCGACGACGACCTCGAATCCGGTGGAGTCGTAGGGATCAGCGGCGTCGACACCCGGGCCATCACCCGCCACATCCGCTCCGCCGGGGCGATGCGCGCCGGCGTCTTCTCCGGTGACCGCTTCGCCCTCTCCGAGGGCGAGCAGCTCGACCAGGTGCGCCAGGCGCCGTCGATGCGCGGACGCAACCTTTCCGACGAGGTCTCCACCGTCGACCCCTACTCGATCCCGGCCGTGGGGGAGCGGATCGGATCCGTCGCCGTCCTCGACCTCGGCGTCAAGACCTCAACCCTCAACTTCCTGGCCGAGCGTGGCTTCGAGGTTCTCGTGCTGCCGCAGTCGGTCACCTCCGAGCACGTGCTCTCGCTCAAGCCGTCCGCCCTGTTCTTCTCCAACGGCCCCGGCGACCCCGCCGCCTCCGACGCGCATGTACGGCTGCTGCAGGAGGTGCTCAGGGCCGACGTGCCGTACTTCGGCATCTGCTTCGGCAACCAGCTGCTCGGCCGGGCGCTCGGCTTCGGCACCTACAAGCTCCCGTTCGGCCACCGCGGGATCAATCAGCCGGTTCTCGACAAGACCACCAACAGGGTCGAGATCACCTCGCAGAACCACGGCTTCGCCGTCGACATGCCCATCGAGGGCATCCACGAGTCTCGCACGGGCTTCGGCCGCGTCGAGGTGAGCCACTACAGCCTCAACGACCAGGTGGTCGAAGGCATCCGCTGCCTCGACGTGCCCGCCTTCTCGGTGCAGTACCACCCGGAGGCCGCCGCCGGCCCGCACGACGCAAATTACCTTTTTGACCGGTTCAGGGATGTGGTGGTCGCCCGAAATGCGGCCGCCGGAGCAGGAGACGCCAACTAATGCCCAAGCGCGACGATATAAACAGCGTCCTTGTCATCGGCTCAGGGCCGATCGTCATCGGCCAGGCCTGCGAATTCGACTACTCGGGAACCCAGGCCTGCCGGGTGCTCCGCGAGGAGGGTGTCCGGGTCATCCTGGTCAACTCCAACCCCGCGACCATCATGACCGACCCCGACTTCGCCGATGCCACCTACATCGAGCCGATCACGCCGGAGATCCTCGAGACGATCATCGCCAAGGAGCGGCCGGATGCGATCCTCCCGACGCTCGGCGGCCAGACGGCGCTGAACGCCGCCATCCAGCTGCACGACCGCGGGATCCTCGAGAAGTACAACGTCGAACTGATCGGCGCGAGCTTCGAGGCCATCCAGAATGGCGAGGACCGCCAGATCTTCAAGCAGCTGGTCCTCGACGCCGGCGCCGATGTGGCCCGCTCGCACATCGCCCACACCATCGAGGAAGCCGTCGGCTTCGCAGCAGACCTCGGCTACCCGCTCGTCGTGCGTCCCTCCTTCACCATGGGTGGACTCGGCTCGGGCTTCGCCTACGACGAGGTCGAGCTTCGTCGCTACGTCGGCGCCGGGCTGCACCACAGCCCCACCAGCGAGGTGCTTCTCGAGGAGTCCATCCTCGGCTGGAAGGAATACGAACTCGAAATGATGCGCGACACGGCCGACAACACGGTCGTTGTCTGCTCGATCGAAAACGTCGACCCCGTCGGCGTGCACACCGGCGACTCGATCACGGTCGCCCCGGCCCTCACCCTGACCGACCGCGAGTACCAGCACCTGCGCGACATCAGCATCGACATCATCCGCGCCGTCGGCGTCGACACCGGCGGTTGCAACATCCAGTTCGCGATCGACCCGGCCACCGGGCGCGTCATCGTGATCGAAATGAACCCCCGCGTGTCTCGCTCCTCGGCCCTGGCCAGCAAGGCGACCGGCTTCCCGATCGCGAAGATCGCGGCCAAACTCGCCCTCGGCTACCGCCTCGACGAGATTCCCAACGACATCACCAGGGTCACCCCGGCCAGCTTCGAACCCACGCTCGACTACGTCGTCGTCAAGGTGCCCCGCTTCGCGTTCGAGAAGTTCCCCGCCGCGGACGCCCGCCTGACGACGACCATGAAGTCGGTCGGCGAGGCCATGGCCATCGGCCGTAACTTCACCTCGGCGCTGCAGAAGGCGCTCCGATCTCTCGAAAAGCGCGGCTCGTCGTTCCACTGGGGGGTCGAGAACCGTACGATCGACGAACTCCTGATCGAAGCCGAGATCCCGACCGACGGACGCATCGTGACCGTGCAGCAGGCGCTCCGCAAGGGCGCCACCGCCGAGCAGGTCTTCGAGGCGACCAAGATCGACCCCTGGTTCATCGACCAGATCGTGCTGATCAACGAGGTCGCCGACGAGGTCGCCGCCTCGGACCGCCTCGACACCGACATCCTTCGCACCGCGAAAGACCACGGCTTCTCCTACGCCCAGATCGGCGAACTGCGCGGCTTCGGCGAGGCCGACGTACGCAAGGTGCGCCACATCCTCGGCGTGCGCCCGGTGTTCAAGACCGTCGACACCTGCGCCGGCGAGTTCCCCGCGCTCACGCCGTACCACTACTCCAGCTACGACCAGGAGACCGAAGTCATGCCGAGCGACCGCAAGAAGGTCGTCATCCTCGGCTCCGGCCCGAACCGCATCGGCCAGGGCGTCGAGTTCGACTACTCCTGCGTGCACGCCTCCTTCGCGCTGTCGGAGGCCGGCTACGAAACCATCATGATCAACTGCAACCCGGAGACCGTGTCGACCGACTACGACACCTCCGACCGTCTCTACTTCGAACCGCTCACGCTCGAAGACGTGCTCGAGATCATCCACGCCGAGAGCCAGAGCGGCGAACTGGTCGGGGTCGTCGTGCAGCTCGGCGGGCAGACCGCGCTGGGCCTGGCCAAGGGGCTCAAGGCCGAGGGGATCCCCATCCTCGGCACCACCCCGGAGGCCATCGACCTCGCGGAGGAGCGCGGCATGTTCTCCGGCATCCTCGAGGCCGCGAACCTGCTCGCTCCCCGAAACGGCACCGCGATCGACTACACCGGCGCCGTCGTCGTCGCCGAGGAGATCGGCTACCCGGTGCTCGTGCGCCCGAGCTACGTGCTCGGCGGCCGCGGCATGGAAATCGTCTACGACAGCCTCTCCCTCGCCGACTACTTCGGCCGGATGGAAGGCCAGGGCATCATCGGCCCATCGCATCCGCTGCTCGTGGACCGATTCCTCGACGACGCGATCGAGATTGACGTCGACGCGATCTACGACGGACACGAGCTCTACATCGGCGGGGTCATGGAGCACATCGAGGAGGCCGGAATCCACTCCGGCGACTCCAGCTGCACCCTGCCGCCGGTGACGCTCGGCCGGGCCGAGATCGATCGCGTACGCGTGGCCACCCTCGCCATCGCCCAGGGCATCGGGGTGAGGGGCCTGCTCAACGTGCAGTTCGCAATCGGCGCCGGAGTGCTCTATGTGCTCGAGGCGAACCCCCGCGCATCACGAACGGTCCCCTTCGTGGCCAAGGCGCTCGGCATCACGCTGGCCAAGGCCGCGGCGCTGATCATGGTCGGCAAGACCATCGCGGAGCTCAAGTCGGAGGGCAAACTGCCGCTGGTCGACGGCTCCAGGGTTCCGATGGAGTCACCGGTCGCCGTGAAGGAAGCCGTGCTGCCGTTCAACCGGTTCCGCACCCACGACGGCACCGTCGTCGACTCGGTGCTCGGCCCGGAGATGCGCTCCACCGGCGAGGTGATGGGTATCGACCGCGACTTCCCCCGGGCATTCGCCAAGAGCCAGCTCGCCGCGTACGGCGGAATCCCGCTCAGCGGCACGGTGTTCGTGTCGGTGTCCGACCGGGATAAGCGCGCCATCATCCTGCCCATGCTGCGGTTCCAGCAGCTCGGCTTCGAGATCATGGCCACCGAGGGAACCGCCGAGGTGCTCCAGCGCAACGGCATTCGTGCCCGCGTGGTGTCGAAGGTCAGCGAGAAGGGCGACGACGACGTGACGATCGTCGAGCTGATCCAGCGCGAAGAGGTGCACATCGTCATCAACACGCCGAGCGGCCGATCCGCTCGCGCCGACGGCTACGAGATCCGGGCGGCGGCCGTGGCCGGCGACCTGCCGCTGTTCACGACCATCGCGGAGCTCAGTGCCGCCGTCGGCTCGATCGACGCCATCCGTGACGGCTTCGAGGTCACCTCGTTGCAGGAGTACGCCGACACCAGGGCCGCGGCGCTGCAGGCGGCGGCGCTGTGACCTCAGGCCGGACATTCGGCGCTCGCCTGGAGCAGGCATTCGCCGCGCACGGGCAGCTCTGCGTCGGAATCGACCCGCACTCCTGGTTGCTCTCCGACTGGGGGCTCCCGGATTCGGCGTCAGGGGTCGAATCGTTCGGCCGAACGGTCGTGGCCGCGGCCGCCGGCCGCGTTGGCATCGTCAAACCGCAGGTCGCGTTCTTCGAGCGGTTCGGGTCGGCGGGCTACGCGGCGCTCGAGCGCACGCTGGCGGATGCCCGCGCGGCGGGCCTGCTCGTCATCGCGGATGTCAAACGCGGCGACCTCGGCACCAGCTCAGAAGCGTATGCGCAGGCCTGGCTCGGCGCCGGTTCGTCCCTTGAGGCCGATGCCATCACCGTGAGCGCCTACATGGGCGTCGGGTCGCTCGACGCGGCCATCACCCTGGCGGGCGAGACGGGGAAGGGCCTGTTCCTGCTCGCCGCCACCTCGAACCCGGAAGCGGCCGCCATCCAGCGTGCCGTTGTCGCCGATGGTCCACGGGCCGGCCGGACTGTGGCCAGGGCCATCCTCGACGACGTGGCCGAGCGGAACGCCGCCGCCACAACCGACCCGATCGGCTCGATCGGGGTGGTCCTCGGCGCGACCCTCGACCTGGCCGGATTCGGCATCGATCTGACCGCTGCGGCGCCCGCCGTTGCGCTGACTCCGGTGCTCGCCCCGGGGTTCGGCCACCAGGGCGCAGACGTCACCAATGTGAACGGACTATACGGGGGGTACGCTCGAGGCGTTATCGTGAGTGAATCGCGTAGCGTGCTCGCGGCAGGTCCAGACCGGCTCGCCGAGGCGATCGCGCGCCGAGCAACTGAAACAGGAGCGGCCCGTGGCTGAGAATCGCCCCATCCCACCAGATGTCGACCGGGTTGCGGCTTCTCGCGCCGCGGTCGCGGCCAGACGCGCCAGGGCCGCCGTGAAGGCCCAGGTCGCGGCCGGTGAACGTACGGCCCTTGAGGTGCTGTCCGTCGCGGTCAAGGACCCGACGGGGATCGAAGGCCGGCTTCGCGTGACGGAGCTGCTGATCAGCATCCCGTCGATCGGTGTCACCAAGATGCGACGCATCATGGCCCGGCTCGAAATCTCCCCGTCGAAGCGTGTCGGCGGCCTCGGTACCCACCAGCGTGAGCGCCTGAGGGATTTCCTCTCCACCAAGCCGACCGCACGCCGCGGGCGGACGGATTTTCGCCTCGTGGTCCTCGCCGGGCCCACGGCCGTCGGTAAGGGAACCGTGGCCGTGTACATCCGCGACAACTACCCCGACGTGCTCCTCTCGGTGTCCGCGACGACCCGCAAGCCGCGCCCCGGCGAGGTCGAGGGCGTGAGCTACTTCTTCGTGGACGACGACGACTTCGACCGGATGATCGCCGGCGGCGAGCTCCTCGAATGGGCGAAAGTACACAACGCGTACCGGTACGGCACCCCGCGCGGGCCCGTCGACGCGGCCATTACCTCCGGGCGGAGCGTGCTGCTCGAGATCGACATCCAGGGCGCCCGGGCGGTTCGCCGCGCGATGCCCGAGGCTCGCCTGGTGTTCCTGTTGCCGCCGACCTGGGAGGAACTGGTGCGTCGCCTCATCGGCCGCGGCACCGAAGACTCCGCCGAACAGGCCCGCAGACTCGAGACCGCGAAGCTCGAATTGGCGGCCCAGGGGGAGTTCGATTACAGCGTTGTGAACACCGACGTGGCCGAAGCGGCCCGCGAGGTCGTAGACTTGATGCAGACTCGTAGGGCGCAGTCGGTTTCTTAGCGCCCGTTTCACCTTGTTTCTCGCGTCGAACCGACGCGAACGCAGTCATCTTGCTGCACGAAAAGCTCTAAAGGAGTGTGTCCCAATGGCTAACAGGCCAACAGGTATCATTGACCCGCCCATCGACGACCTGCTCACCAAGGTCGACTCCAAGTATGCGCTCGTGATCTTCGCGTCCAAGCGCGCCCGTCAGATCAACGACTACTACGCCGACCTGCACGAAGGCAGCCTGTTCGACAACGTCGGACCGCTCGTCGACTCAACCGTCGACGACAAGCCCCTCTCGGTCGCACTGCGCGAAATCAACGAGGACAAGCTCACTTCCCGTCCGATCGTCGAATAGCCGCTCCGCCACGCCTGAGCGCGCAGGATGTCGTCAGCTCGCACGATCGTCGTCGGTGTAACCGGAGGCATTGCTGCGTATAAAGCCGTCAACGTCGTGCGCGCTTTTGTGTTGGCCGGGCACAACGTTCACGTGGTTGCCACCGAGGCGGCCCTGAGATTCGTCGGGAAACCGACGTTCGAGGCCATCTCGCGCAACCCCGTGCACGCCGATCTCTACGAGGGTGTCGCCGAGGTGCGCCACGTAGCCATCGGGCAATCGGCCGACCTGATCGTCGTCGCGCCGGCCACCGCGAACACCATCGCGAAGCTGGCCGTCGGCCTGGCCGATGACCTGCTCGGCAACACCATTCTCGCCAGCACGGCGCCCCTGTTGATTGCACCGGCGATGCACACCGAGATGTGGAACAACGCCGCAACGGTCACGAACGTCGCGACGCTGCGCGGGCGCGGGGTCGTCTTCGTCGGACCGGGGGTCGGCCGGCTGACCGGCGCCGACACCGGGGCCGGACGGATGGAAGAGCCGGACGTCATTGCCGCCGCAGCCCTCGCCCTGCTCGACGGCGCTCCGTCGTCAGCCGCGCAGGACCTCGCCGGCCGGCGCATCCTGATCAGCGCCGGCGGAACGCGCGAGCCCCTCGACCCCGTGCGGTTTCTTGGCAACCGCTCGAGCGGCCGACAGGGAGTCGCCCTCGCCGAGGCAGCCGCGGGCCGCGGCGCAACCGTCACCCTCGTCGCCGCGCACCTCGAGGTGCCGGCCCCCGCCGGTGTCCTGCTGCGAACCGTGAGTACGGCGCTCGAGCTGCAGGCCGCGATGACCGACGCCGCATCCACCGCCGACGTGGTGATCATGGCGGCCGCCGTCGCCGACTACCGTCCCGCGGAACTGCGCGCCGACAAGATCAAGAAGGACGAGACCGGCGACACGCTCCGACTCGACCTGATCAAGAACCCCGACATCCTCGCCGGCCTGGCCCACGCCGTCCCACGCCCGGCCGTCATCGTCGGGTTTGCCGCCGAAACCGAGGCGGACCCCGCAGCTCTGCTCGCCCTGGGACGCGGAAAGATCGCCCGTAAGGGCTGCGACTACCTGGTTCTCAACAGGGTGGGCTGGTCCGAGGGCATCGCCACGCAGAGTAACGACGTCGTCGTGCTTGATCGGCGCGGAGATATAGTCAATGAGGCCTCCGGCACGAAATTGTCGGTGGCCAATCGCATTCTTGACGTTGTTGCCCAGGGCAACACGACGCGTCACCAAACTTCTTGACGAGAGCACGGCTCTCCTGAAACAGAGACGGGCCAGATGAGCGACCTTCGCCACTTCACCTCCGAGTCGGTCACCGAAGGCCACCCGGACAAGATCTGCGACCAGATCTCCGACAGCATCCTCGACGCGCTCCTGGCCGAAGACCCGCAGAGCCGCGTCGCCGTCGAGACCCTGGTCACGACCGGACTCGTGCACGTCGCCGGCGAGGTGACGACCGAGGCGTACGTGGAGATTCCGCTGATCGTGCGCAAGTGCATCACCGAGATCGGCTATGACTCCTCCGATGTCTGGTTCGATGGACGCTCCTGCGGGGTGGAGATCTCCATCGGCGGCCAGTCGCCCGACATCGCACAGGGCGTCGACGACGCGTTCGAGACCCGCGAGCAGTCGAGCGTCGACGATTACGACCGTCAGGGCGCCGGCGACCAGGGGATCATGTTCGGCTACGCCACCCGGGAAACGCCCGAGCTGATGCCGATCCCCATCTGGATCGCCCACCGACTCGCCGAGCAGCTGGCCGCCGTTCGCAAGTCCGGGGAGCTGGACTACCTGCGACCCGACGGAAAGACCCAGGTCACCATCGGCTACGACGGCATCATCCCCCGCACCGTCGAGACCGTCGTGCTGTCCACCCAGCACTCCCCGGCCGTGTCGACCGAACGGCTGCGCGCCGAGGTCGAGCAGCTCGTGATTCGACCCGTGTTGGAACGCGTCGAACTGGACTCCTCCGACCTCGCCACCCTGATCAACCCCACCGGCCGCTTCGAGATCGGCGGACCTCAGGGCGACGCCGGCCTGACCGGTCGCAAGATCATCATCGACACCTACGGCGGCTCGAGCCGCCA